>JBIKVL010000639.1:0-3586 GCA_044356875.1 Pirellulaceae bacterium
GGCGGTCGGTCCACCAACTGCGCTGGGTAAGGGGCGCGGCGCAGGGGAGTCCGTGCCGTTCCAACGCCGCCGTGAACGGAGCATGGTCGCGCAAGCGTTGCAGATGCACGCCGTGCAGATAGAGAACAGCGAACCCGCGCGGATCGCGTTGGGTGGGTTCGAACAAATCGCACGGATGGCCGCCGACGACCGCTTCCGTCCATTGACCCGCCATTGGCACCTCTTGGGTTGTGTCTCCGCCACGACGCCTCGCAGTCCGGGGCAATGATAGCCGCCTTGGGGCGGCGGGCGGCGCTGGGTGGCGGAGATGCGTCGAGCATCATAAAATGCGGCCGCTCCGCGCGAAAGCCGCGGAAACGCCGCGTTCGGGGAAGGCCCGCGCTGGTTGTTGATTCCCCGCCGTCGAGATGCGTCGCGTGAAGACTTTGCTTAGCGAAATGGAATTGCAAGCCGGCATTTCCCGCTTGGCCCAGCGGATCGAAAACGATTATTCGGGACGTTCGCTCACCATCCTCGGAGTGATGACCGGGAGCGTGGTGGTGATGGCCGACCTCATCCGCCGCTTGGCCCTGCCGCTGCGGGTCGGTGTCGTCCAGGCCAGCAGTTACAAGGGGGGAATGACGGCGGGGCCGCTGTCGATCGCGGCCGAGCTGATGCCGGACGTGGCGGGCCGCGATGTCCTCGTCCTGGACGACATCTTCGACACGGGCCGGACGATGCTTGGATTGCTCGGCCATGTGCAAGCGCTGGGGCCGCGGTCGGTACGGTCGGCCGTGTTGCTCTTGAAGGAGGGTCGGCAGGAAGTCGAGTACCGGCCGGACTACGTGGCGTTTCACATTCCCGATCTGTTTGTCGTCGGCTACGGGCTGGACTATCGCGACCAATGGCGTCAGTTGCCGTATGTCGCGACTTTGGAGTCGTTCGATCTCGCGGATGCCGCTCCATGACGCGGCGGCGGTTGGCGTTGGTAACGCGGCGGTTTTGGCCCTTGGTCGGCGGCGCCGAAATGGTGATGGCGAACCTCGCCTCGGAGTTCCGCGAATTGGGCGTGGACGTGACCGTGGTCACCGCGCAGTGGGATCCTTCCTGGCCAGCGGAAGTGGTGCATCGCGAGGTGCCGGTCGTTCGGTTGCCGAACCCGCCGCAACGCGGCTGGGGCACCCTGCGGTATATGATGGCGCTCAACCGATGGCTGCGGCGGCGCCGCGAGTCGCTCGACCTCGTCTACGTGTCGATGCTCAAGCACGACGCCTACGCGGCGCTCCAGACGCTCGCCAACGCGCCGGTGCCCGTGGTGTTGCGGTCGGAAGGCGGCGGCGCGACTGGCGACTGCCAATGGCAACAAACGGCCCGCTTCGGGTTGCGGATACGGCGGCGTTGCCAGCAAGCCGACGCCGTCATCGCCCCCAGTCCGGCGATCGCCACCGAACTGGCGGAAGCCGGCTATCCAGTGTCGCGGACGTGGCTGGTTCCCAATGGCGTGTCGGTGGACTCGCCACGGAGCGAAGCCGCACGTTCCGCCGCGCGGCGCGTGCTGGGGGACAGCCACCCCGACCTCGCGACGATCGACCAATCGCCGGTCGCCGTCTACACGGGTCGGCTGCACGAGTCGAAGGGACTGCGCGATCTGGTCCGCGCCTGGCCGATCGTGATGCTCCGCTGGCCGCAGGCTCGGTTGTGGCTCATCGGCGACGGTCCCGACCGCGAGGAGTTGTTCGAGCTGATCCTGGATTTGGGGCTGCGGGACGCGGTGTTCATGCCGGGCGCGTTCGATGATGTCCAGGACGTGCTGGCCGCCGCCGACGTCTTCGTGCTGCCATCGTACGAGGAAGGGATGAGTTTATCGCTGTTGGAAGCGATGGCGCGGGGCGTTCCGGTCGTGGCTTCCGATATTCCGGGCAATCGGCTGCTGGTGGACCATCAGGACCACGGCTTGCTCGCCCCGCTTCGCGATCCTGTGCGGTTGGCGCAGACGATCCACGAGGTTTTCGCGGCGCCCCGCGCGGCCCAGCGGCGCGCGCAGTTGGCGCATGACCGGGTGCGGGAACGCTACTCGCTGCGCCACATGGCGGAGACCCATCTCGCTTTGTTCGAGACATTGATTGGTCGCAAGCAGAGCGGCGGCCGCCGGGGAAGGGGGTAACGCCATGCCGCTCCGAATCGCCCTTATCATTCCGACCTTGGACCGCTGCGGCGCGGAAAAACAGCTCACACTGCTGGCCACAGGCCTGCCTTCCCGCGATTTCGAAGTGCATGTCTGCGCGTTGACGCGAGGCGGGCCGCTCGAATCGTCCCTCCGAGCCGCCGGTGTTCCGGTGACCGTGATCGGCAAACGCCGTAAGCTCGACGTCGCCGCCTACCTTCGCCTGCGGCGGTATCTGCGTGATCTGCGGCCCGACATCGCGCACACGTGGCTGTTCGCGGCGAACAGCTACGGCCGGCTCGCCGCCTGGCAGGCGGGCGTCCCGATCATCATCGCGGGCGAACGGTGCGTCGATCCGTGGAAACGCTGGCATGAACTGGCGATCGACCGCTTGTTCGCGCGGTTCACGCGGCGGATCGTTACCAACAGCGCCGGCGTCCGCGACTTCTATGTCGCCCAGGGACTCCCGGCGGAGAAGTTCACGCTGATCCCCAACGGCATCGCGCCGGTGGCGCCAGTGGTGGTACCGGCGGATTCGTCGGATTCAGCGCTTGTGGCGGGTGCAGCGGATGCGGCTGATTCAGCGGGGTCAGCGGATTCAGCGCGGTCAGCGGTTGAGTCCGATTCGGCGGGTGCCGCGGCCGTGCGGCAAGCGGCCCGCGAGCGGCTGTTGGGGGAACTGGGCTTGCCGGCGACGACCCGTTTGGTCGGCGCGGTGGGACGGTTGTGGCCGCAGAAACGTTACAAGGACTTGATTTGGGCGGCGGAGTTGCTGCGGTGGCCGCATCCGGACGCGCATCTAGTGATCGTCGGCGAGGGGCCGCAAGGCGCGCGACTGGCCCGTTACACGCATCAAATCGGCATCGAGACGCATGTGCATTTTTTGGGTGCGCGGGACGATGTTCCGCGGTTGTTGCCGGCGTTGGACTGCTTTTGGCTGGCGAGCGGCTACGAGGGGCAATCGAACGCCTTGATGGAAGCGATGGCGGCCGGCCTGCCGGTCGTCGTTTCGGATATTCCGGGCAATCGCGATCTGGTGGTCGACGGCGAGTCGGGATTGTTGGTGCCGCCGGGGAACAAATCCGAGTTCGCGCGGCGAACAAGGCGGCTCTTCGACGACCGTGAGTTCGCTCAAATGCTGGGGCGGAATGCTCGTCGGCGGATGGAGGACGAATTCTCGGTGCGGCGAATGATCGAGCGACATGCGCGGCTGTATGCGGAACTGGCGAGCGACATTCACGCGAGTGGGCCGAATGGGTAAGATGCGCCGGTGGAGTTGCCGGTGGAATTAGCAAGGGTTTCGGGCCCGCAGATTCTATTCACGCGTAGATTTGGTCGATAAACGGATAATCGTCGTAACCGCCGTGCAGGGAACGCGCGGCCTGTCGCGAAGAAGCGTCTTTGGCGGCTTGACGTTCACGCAAGGAGAATGCTCGTGACGCA
>JBIKVL010000641.1:0-3585 GCA_044356875.1 Pirellulaceae bacterium
AATGCGGAATGCGGAGTGCGGAGTGCGGAGTGCGGAGTGCGGAATGCAAGAGGCGATTGAGGGGGCATCGAAGTCGAAGGGAATGGGATGGGTCGGCCGATGGTGCCGATCGCGGGTTGTTGGACGCAGCGAAAGCGCTATAGTTAGACGAAAGGTCCGCGGGAGCCAATGAAAACCCGCTAATCGTTCCGCCCCTGACAACTGACAACTGACAACCAGCAACCAGCAACCAGCAACCAGCAACTAGCCATGGATCTTCCCCGCAATCCGACTCGCAGCGTCCGCATTGGCACGGTTTCCATCGGTGCTAAGCATCCGATCGCCGTGCAGAGCATGACGGCGACGCACACCCAGGACATCGACGCGACGGTCGCTCAGGTGAACGACCTGCATCGGGCCGGTGCCGACGTGGTTCGGATCGCCGTCGATAGCAAGAAGGATGCCGAGGCGTTGGTGGAGATCCGTCGTCAGACGGCGGCCAACCTGGTGATCGACTTGCAGGAGAACTATCGGTTGGCGGAAGTGGTGGCGCCACACGTCGACAAGCTGCGGTACAACCCGGGGCATCTCTACCATCATGAACGCGAGAAGCCCTGGCAGGACAAGGTGCGGTACATCGCTCAAGTGGCGGCGGACAACGACTGCGCCTTGCGGGTGGGCGTCAACTGCGGCAGTGTCGATCCGGAGAAGAAGGAGGCGTTCGAGCCCCACGATTCAATCGGGCCGATGTTGGCGAGCGCCTGGGAGCACTGCGAACTGCTCGACGCGATCGGATACGATCGTTATTGCGTTTCGCTGAAAGACTCGGATCCGTGGAAGGTGATCGAAGTGAACCGGCGGTTCGCCGAGCGGCGTCCGGACGTGCCGCTGCACCTGGGAGTGACCGAGGCGGGCATTCCGCCGGACGGCATCATCAAGACCCGCATCGCGTTCGAACAATTGATCAGCCGCGGGATTGGCGACACGATACGCGTCTCGCTGACGGTGCCGAATCCGCGGAAGCCGGAAGAGATCGCGGCGGGCCGGCAGATACTCGCGGACATCGCGGCTGGTCGAGTGCGTTCGGTGGTCGATTATGGGTTGCAGACGCTGAACATCATTTCCTGCCCCAGTTGCTCGCGGGTCGAGAATCAGGCGTTCGTGGAACTCGCCGAACAAGTCAAGGAGATGACTTCCTACGCGAAAGACCATGCGGTGACGATCGCCGTGATGGGCTGCCGAGTGAACGGTCCGGGCGAGACGGACGACGCCGATTTGGGGCTATGGTGCGGGCCGAACTTCGTGAATTTGAAGCGGGGCCCCGAGTCGCTCGGCGCCTACCCCTACGACGAGATCCTCGGAAAGCTCCGCGAAGAACTCGACAAGCTCATCGCCAGCCGTGTTCCGGCGGTTTAACGCCCCCACCGTAGCGACGATTACTTGAGCCCTTTAAAGCGGTTGATGTTTTTGATCGAGTAAACGGGAATTCGAGTTTCGGACACTCCCGAGATGTCTTCGACCAAAAGATAGTCTGAGCCGACTTCGATGACTTTGTGTCCACCTTCCATGAGAGCGATCTCGTAGCGGCCAGCCGACTCTTTTAGGACTATGCCTTGTCCTTCCCGCAACACGGACAAGAAGCCCTTGCGGCCCCGCTCCTGCCCTGGCGCCATGGAGAAGAGGCACGCGAGTCCAACGAGAAAACACGCCAAGACGATAGCGAATGAACGTTTCATGGATTCGTCTTTCAAGATGGGTGTATTGCCTTGTTGAAGCGGCTGTTCATGACCGAACGGACACGGCTGAATCGGATCGTGCCAGCGCCAACAGCCTCGCGCTTCCCACGGGCTCCTGAGCGAGCCACGGGATGATCGCCACGCGTTGAACATTCTTTTGGACTCGCTCGATGTGCGGGCGCTCCTCGTTGGCCCGCGCCATCAGCAACGGATCGGTCGGCGACGCGGCGGTCAACGAGGAATTGATGATCCACGCCCACGCTTCGATCCCCGCTCGACGCAAATCGGCTTGAAGCGATTCCGCTTCCAACACAGGGGTCGTTTCCGGCAAAGTCACGATGAGCATCTTGGTTTGCGACGGGTCTTGAAGACGCATCATCGGCGTCATGACCTGGGTTCCGGGCCGCAGGTGGCGGACAATATCCCGGTGATAGGAACCAGTGGCGTCCAGCAGTAGGAGAGTATGGCCCGTGGGCGCGGTGTCCACGACGACGAACTTCTCGCGCGACTCCCGCAGGATCCGTGAAAACGCCTGGAAGACCGCGATCTCTTCGGTGCATGGCGAACGCAAATCCTCTTCCAGAAGACGACGACCGGCCTCATCGAGATTCAGCCCTTTCGTCTCCAAGACATGTTGGCGATAACGATCCCGTTCCACCTGCGGGTCGATTCGACTTACCGTGAGATGCAGCGTGTCGGGAAGATTGGATTCCACCGTCATCGACAGGTGGGCGGCCGGGTCCGTCGTGGTCAGATGAACCGCGTGGCCGCGGGCGGCCAGCTCGACGGCGATGGCGGCGGCAACGGTTGTTTTGCCGACGCCTCCTTTCCCCAGCACCATCACCAGCCCGTGGCTGTCCGCTTCGATGGCGTCAATCAGTTCGGACAATTGGGGAAGCGAGGGGACGGTTTGGGCTGTTGCTGGGAACGCCGGAGTCGACACGCCGGACTGCTCCGAAAGCAAAGCTCGCAAGGCGGCGATACCGACCATGTTCGTCGGTTTCAGCGGAATCTGAACCCGTGGCATCGACGCCAACAAGTCCGGTAGCCCACGCATGGCCGCTTCTTCACGCTCTCGCAGCGCCGCCGCCAAAGGATCGCCACTGCCGTTGTCCGGCATGACCCCGTTGATGACAAGTTGCTGGTTCACGATGCCGAGAGTCGCCAATTCATGACTGGTGCGATTCGCTTCGGCCAAGGCCGCCTTTTGGGAACGTGAGACGAGCACAACCGTTGTCGTGTCGCCGTTGGCCAATTCCGCCACGGCTTGAGCGTACCGATGCCGCTGTTTTTCCAAGCCTGACAGCGGTCCCAGGCAGGAAGCGCCGGACTCGTTCTTCTCTAGGAAATGGCTCCATGCCGTCGGCAGTTGCAGGAGCCTCAACGTATGGCCGGTGGGAGCCGTATCGAAGAGGACGTGATCGTACTTGCCTGTCGCACCGGCATCGGTCAGCAGTTCCGTGAATTCGTCGAACGCGGCAATTTCAGTGGTACACGCCCCGGACAACTGCTCCTCCATCCCCTTCACCGTTTCCGCAGGCAGCACGTCACGCACGGGACCAACAATCCGGTCCCGATAGGCCTGGGCGGCCGCTTCAGGGTTGATATTCAGGGCGAATAGTCCGACAACACCGGGGATCGGCGTCGGTTCGTGTTCCCCAATTGTCGTTCCGAAGACTTGCCCCAGATTGGAAGCCGGGTCCGTGCTGACCAACAAAACCTTTCGGCCTTGGTCCGCGAGGGCGATTGCCGTGGCGCACGCCAAGGAGGTCTTGCCGACTCCACCTTTGCCCGTGAAGAACAAGAGTCGTGTCGGCTGCTTTAGGAAACGCATGGCATGGCCCTTAGGCTAAGCGGGTTCGCAACAGCC
>JBIKVL010000640.1:0-3585 GCA_044356875.1 Pirellulaceae bacterium
GTCGTGCTCGGAAGGAGCGAACCGTGACCACTCGCAACATTGGCAGAGTCCGCTCGGCAGGCTGCTTCTCGCCGACATTCTCTCCGCTGCCGTACCCGCTGGCTCTCGGCGCCGTTTGGTTCCTCGCGAGCCTCGCCGTGGCCACCGTTCCCGCCGCTCGCGCCGCTGATCCTTCCACTTCGCCCCCTGCTTCCATTTCGTTTTTGAACGATGTCCAGCCGGTGTTGACGCGGTTTGGCTGCAACAGCGGCGGGTGTCACGGGAAGCTTGCGGGCCAGAACGGTTTTCGACTTTCGCTGCGGGGCTTCGCGCCGGACTGGGACCACCAATGGCTGGCCCGGGAATCCCGCGGCCGCCGGTTGAATCCAGCATCCCCCGAGCTGAGCTTGCTGCTGCGAAAGGCGGTTGGCGACTTGCCGCACGGCGGCGGTCAGCGGTTCGACCGGGGCAGCGAAGCCTATCGACTGCTGAGTGCTTGGATCGCCGCTGGAGCCCCCGGTCCGGTGGCGGCCGACCCGGTCCTGGAACGGCTGGAAACCGAGGTTTCGACGACCACGCTGGCGATCGGCCAGTCGCAAGCCGTACGAGTCTTCGCGGTTTATAGCGACGGACAGCGGCGGGACGTCACTTGGCTCGTCCGTTTCGATTCCCAAGACGCTGGCGCTCTGGAGGTGACGGCCGACGGCGTCGCACGGGCCCTGCGGCCGGGCGAAACGGTGTTGCGAGCCGCCTTCCAAGGGCAAGTCGCGATCGTCGCCTTCACGGTGCCGCAGGCGGGCGAAACGCGGCCCGACTGGTACGCGACTCGCTGGAACGCCCTCGACGGCCCGGTGTTCGACAAGCTGAGCTCGCTTCGCATCGAGCCCTCCGCGCTGTGCGACGACGCCACCTTTCTCCGCCGCGTGACGCTCGACCTGATCGGCCGCTTGCCCACGCCCGAAGAATCCCGCGCCTTCCTTGGCGAATCCACCGCCTCAGTCACCGCCTCAGCCACCAACGAGGCCACACAAGAACGTCGCCGAAAGCTCGTGGAACAATTGCTGGAACGTCCCGAGTGGGCTGACTACTGGGCGCTGCAGTTGGGCGATCTGTTGCAGAATCGGAAGGAACGCGACCACGATGTGCGCGGCATGAAAGGCGTGCGGTCGTTCCATGCTTGGCTGAGAACGCAACTGCAGCAGCGACGCTCGTGGCGCGATATCACCCGCGCGGTGTTGACGGCCGCGGGTCCGACCGATCGGCGCCCCGAGGTCGGTTACTTCGTCGTGACGGTGGGCGAACAAGAGGCGGTGCAGTCCGAAGTGGTCGACTCGGTCGCCCAAGCGTTTCTGGGGACGCGGATCGGTTGTGCCCGCTGCCACAACCATCCGCTCGAACGTTACTCCCAAGACGACTACTACCATTTCGCGGCTTTCTTCTCGCGGGTCGCGCTACGCCGCCAGGCGCCCGAGTCGGGTCCGACGACGCTGCTCGTCGGCACGCGGCACACGGCGAACCTCGAACGGCAACTAGAAGAGGAAACCGCGAAACGCGGCAAGGCGAACGCGGGCGACACAGCGGCCCTCGACAAGCGGATCGCCGATCTTCGCAAACAACTCGAAACCGCCTTGGCGGCGCCTGTGACCGCCAACCAACCACGAACCGGCGCGCAACTCGCCCCGCGACCGCTCGACCGTTCGCCGATCACGCTGGCTCCCGGCAGCGATCCACGAACCGCGCTCGTCGACTGGATTGTCGATCCGCGGCATGACCTGTTCGCGGGTTCGATGGTCAACCGCCTCTGGAAACATTTTCTCGGCGTCGGGCTCGTCGAGCCGGTGGATGATCTGCGCGCGACGAACCCGCCCTCGAATGCGGCGCTGTGGGGGACGCTCTGCCGCGAATTCACTTCCCACGAGTTCGACTTGCGGCATGTCATGCGGCTGATCGCCACGTCACGCGTCTACCAGTTGTCGTCCGAGCCGCGTCCGTCAAACGTGCTGGACACGCGGTTCTATTCGCACTTCTATCCGCGGCGGCTGGGCGCCGAAGTGTTGCTCGACGCGCTCTGCCAAGCCACCGGCGTGCCGGATACGTTTGCGGGCTATCCATTGGGAACGCGTGCCGTCCAAGTCCCGGACTCGAACGCCGATTCGTATTTCCTGTCGCTCTTCGGCCGCTCGGCCCGCGTGACGGCGTGCGCCTGCGAACGGGACAACGCCGTGACGTTGCCGCAACTGCTGCACTTGCAAAACGGCGACACGCTGCTCGCCAAGATCAACGCCGCCGACGGCCGCTTGAAACGCCTGCTTGCGGCCGTTCCCGCCGCCACGCCTCCGCAACCGATCTTGGCCCAGGCGATCGACGAACTGTACCTTGCCAGCTTGTGCCGCTTGCCGGACGAGCGCGAACGGTCGGCGGTGCTGGCCAGCATTCAACAAGCCGAGCGGCCGCACGAGGCGTTCGCCGACCTGTTATGGGCATTGCTCAATAGCAAAGAATTCGCCTTTCAGCATTGATAGTAATATTGATATTGATCTTCGAGATCTTGATCTATGAATGAGGTTTCCATGCGCGAATCGATGCGCGAATCGAACCACGGCGGGCCATCCCCCAGCGGGATGCGTGAAATGACGCGGCGACGCACGTTCCTGCGAATCGGCGCGTTGTCGACGCTCGGTATCGGCCTGGCGTCGGTGCTCCGCAGCGAAGCGGCCGCCGAGAACCCGACCACCGCGGCTGGAACTTTGGGTACCGCTTCGAACATCGCTTCAAGCTCAGCTTCGAACACGCCCACGGGCACGGGCCGTCGCGCGCGGGCAAAGTCGGTGTTGCTGGTCTTTTTGGGTGGCGGGCTGTCGCACCATGACAGTTTCGATTTGAAGCCCGAGTCGCCGGCGGACGTGCGTGGGCCGTACGAGTCGATCGAGACCGTGGTGCCCGGACTGCGGATCGGCGAGCTGCTGCCGCGGATGAGCCGCGTGATGGATCGGCTGACGCTGGTCCGCAGCGGCGCGCACAACAACGACCATCACGAGACGGCGACGAACTGGGTGTTGTCCGGCCGGTTCGGGACGCCGTTCGGCGATTTCCCCGCGCTCGGCGCCGTCGCCGCCCATGAGCTTGGCTTTCAAGGCAAGCTGCCGCCCTATGTGGCGGTCCCGCGGAATCCATCGTTCACCTGGGAACTGGGACGCAGCGCGTATTTGGGAGGACGATACGAATCGTTCAAAGCGGGCGATCCAAGCCAAGCCGGTTATCGCGTCCGCGACTTGGCCGCCGCCGAACCGCTCGACGCCACCCGTCTCGGCCGCCGCCGCGCGATGCTCGACACCGTCGACCGTCTGGCGCGGCAGGTCGAAGGCAACGACCAACTGCAGGCATACGACCAGTTCCAACGCCGCGCGGCGGAAATGGTGTTGTCCACCGAGGCCCGCGAGGGGTTCGCGATGGAACAGGAAGCCGACTCGCTCCGCGACCGCTACGGCCGCAACACGTTCGGCCAGAGCTGCCTGCTCGCGCGGCGGCTGATCGAGCGGGGCACGCGGTTCGTCACCGTGAACTACGGCGGCTGGGACCACCATGCGAAAATTTTTCCCAGTCTGG
>JBIKVL010000642.1:0-3582 GCA_044356875.1 Pirellulaceae bacterium
TTCGTGTTGCAGTTGCCGCGCTTCCTCCAGTCGTTCGAGCGCGGTGGCGATCTCTCCGCGATAGCCCCGGTCCAATTCGCCGAAGTTTGCGAGCCCGCGGGCGTATTGGAAACGATGTTCGGGGTCGCGCGGATTGGCGCGGAAGAGATCCCCGCGGAGTTCGCGGGACAATTCGTAATCGCGGGCCGCCACCGGCACATCCCCTTGAGCCAGATGCAGGTCTCCCAAGTAGCCGAGGCTGCGGGCCAAGTCCCGTTGATAGCCGCGCCGCGCTTCGCCCGTCGATTCCGCGACCAGCTTTTCGCGGAGCAGGCGGCTCTGGGTGAACTGGCTTTCCGCGTCCAGCAAGGCTTGGGAACGCGCGGCGCCCTCCGAGGGGCGATCGAGCGACAACTCGCCGAGTCCATGGCGGACTTCGGCCAGGTACCGCCGCGCCGCCGTATCGTCCGGCCGGCGTTTGGCGAGCCGTTCGAGCGTTTCCGCCGCCGCTTGCAGCGTTTGTTCGGCCTCGCCAAATTCGCGGCGTTGCAAGAACAGCCGGCCCTGGCTGATCCGCACACGCGCCAACCGCGGCTCGACTTCATCCCGGTCAGGACCGTCGAGCGGCAACGATCTGTATAACGACTCGGCACGGGCAAAGTCGTCGACGGCCCGCTTCGAATCGCTCGAGTAGACCCGCGAGACGGCCCCACGCAACTCGTACACGCGAGCCGTCGGCAACCGCATGGCGTCGACGGTGGCGAAGTTCTCCAAGTACACCTCTGTGAAGTCGCGAATCTTGTCGACTTGGGGACGAAACACGCCCAGATTGCTCATTTCGCCGTTGGCGAGCGGCCGGCAGAGTTCCTCGAAGGTGTCGAGCGCGATCGTAAAGCCGACCTTCTGGCTGGCGAAGGCCTGCTCTTGGACCACGCGGAGCGCATCCGATTGCTGCCGCATATCCCGTTCATGCCGCGCGACCTCGCGGCTGCGAGCGATCCATGCCAGCGACGCACCGGCGGTCAGCAACGCGACGAGCAGCGCGGCGGTGGCGCCACGATGCCGACGCCCGAATCGCGCCAGCCGGTCGAGTCGCCGATCGGGCAGCGCCAAGATCTCCTCGTCATGCATCCAGTTCTCGAGGTCCTCGGCCAGCGCTTTGGCGGTCGGATAGCGGCGGGCGGGGTCCAGATGCAACGCCTTTAGGCAGATCGCCTCCAGCCGCGGGCAAATGTCGGGGTGCAGGGCGCGCGGGGCAAGGAACTTTCCCAACCGGATCTGCTCGCGGACATCGTGGGAACGGCCATCGAACGGCGGTTTTCCCGCGAGCACCTCGTAGAGCGTGGCCCCAAGACTGTAAATGTCGCTCGCCGGCCCCACCACGGCGTCGGCCGACAACTGTTCCGGGCTGACGTAGCCGTAGGTACCGCCGCGTCGGCCATCCGAGCCGTCCTTCAGCGCGGACCTTGGCCGCATCGTCGCCTCGTTAGGGGCCCAAAAGGTAGACGTGCGTTCGAAGGAGGCGGCCAGTCCCCAGTCGACCACAAACGTCTCGCCGTATTTGCCGATCATGATGTTCGCCGGCTTGATGTCGCAGTGCAAAATGCCGACATGGTGCGTGTACGCCACGGTGTTGCACGCGCGGACGAGATGTTCGAGCAAGAGGAAGAGCGGTCGACTGCGGCGCCGATCGCGCGACTTGAGGCGGTTCGAGCCGCCGTCGCCGTCCCGCGGTATGCCACTCTTCGAGCCAATCGACGAACCGCTCGCCGAGCCGCTCGCCGAGCCGACGGACGGGCTTTGGGCCGCGCCATGGTCAGAGTCGAGCCCGTGGTATTCCCGAATCGCCTCTTTCAGCTCGCGGCCATGGATCAAGCGCATCACATAAAACGGCCGTCCCCGCGAGTCGCGTCCAATCCCGTACACGGGCACGATGCCGGGGTGGTCGAGCCGGCCGGTGATCTCCGCCTCGATGAGGAACTGGGCGACGAGCGCCGGATCGCTCGCGCACGGCTCGTTCATGAACTTCACCACCGCTTCCCGCTGCAACGCCTCGTCACGGCCCCGATACAGCGCTCCCAATCCACCGCGGCGGAACTGCCTCAGTCCCTCGTACCGAGCGGAGGTGACGGCCGCGTCCGGCGAATCGCGTTCGAGCGGGGCAGCCAATGGCGGGCGTGAAGCGAACTCGACACCGCCCGGAGCGGCGCCGTGGGCCGGGGTGAGCGGAACCGTCAGTCCCGCCAGTTCGTCCAGCACCGCGCCAGCGTCCGGGAATCGCTCACGGTAGCTCTCCAGTCGCAGCGCGTCGCCCCGCCGCCGTCGCAATTCCAGTTCCACCGCGAGCAGTTCGTGGAGCAGCGCCTCGCGGCGCGGCACCGGCGATTGGGCGACATAATCCTCGATCCGTGGTTCTCGCCCCGCGCGGAATTCCTGTTCGAATCGGTCGCATTGACGATCGAACCAGCCACTGTCGGACACCACGTCCGACGACGCGTTCCGCGACACGTCCGAAGACGCCCCCGACGACGCGTTCGACGACGCCCCCGAAGACGCCCCCGACGCCAACTCGGACGAGGCATTGACCGCGCGCTTCGCCGCCTCCGTGGCAGGCGGTTTCGGCGGAACGTGCTCGGCGTCGTCGTCGGGAGATACGGGAGGGGGCATAGGGAAAAAACCGGGGATCGGCGGACTAGGAGCAAAGTCTACCGGTCTGGAGTTCGGGCGGCAAACGCGGCGCCCATAACGGCGACGAAGAAGGGACGCGCGGGTAGTGGTGGGTGGAGCCGTTACAATGGGGTGTCTTGTCGGGTCTTTTTCGCGCTGCGGAAGCGGAGGGAATGGCGAGCATGGACGAGGATGCGGTCACACAATGGCTGGGCGGTCTGAACGCGGGCGACCAGCGGGCCGCCGAACGGCTATGGCAGGCGTATTTCGAGCGGCTGACGCGGGTCGCGCGACGCAAGCTCGATCCGGGCGGCGTGCGTCACAGCGACGAGGAAGACGCGGCGCTCAGCGCCATGCACAGTTTTTGCCGTGGAGCCCGCGAGGGACGCTACGCGCGGCTCGCCGACCGCGACCAACTGTGGCGCCTGCTAGTCACCATCACGCTCCACAAAGTCGCGCGGCAGCAACGCGACGCGCGGCGGCAAAAACGCGGCGGCGGCCGAACCCGGGGCGAGTCCGCTTTTATCGGTCCGGGCGAGCCGCCTGAGACAAGGGGGATCGAACAGGTCTTGGCGAGCGAACCGACGGCGGAAACCGCCGCACTGCTCGCCGAGAACTTCGACCGTCTGATGGCGCGGCTCGACGAAGACTCGCTCCGACGGGTCGCACAACTGAAACTCGAAGGCCACTCCAACGAAGAGATCGCCGAGCGGCTCGCTTGCACCGTGCGGAGCGTCGAACGAAAACTGCAACGGATCCGCAGCCGTTGGAAGGACGACCCATGAACGCCGAGAATGCTCGCCACGACGCTCGCCCCGATGCTCGCCACGATGCTCGCCAATCCCAGGCCCGACTGCGGGTGCTCGACGCCAACGCGAACCGCGCGGCGGAAGGGTTGCGGGTGGTCGAAGAGTTCGCGCGGTTCGTGCTTGAGGA
>JBIKVL010000644.1:0-3577 GCA_044356875.1 Pirellulaceae bacterium
ACAAATGACCAGTGACCAATGACGACGCCGCAATACGCATTTCTTTACTTTTCCGCTCGTTTGGCTGGCGTGATTGCGGGCGGAAACTGGTCATGCAAACGTTCACGGGTGTCCGCCAACGTGGCGTTCGCGGCGACTTTCACGATGTTGACGGTTTCGTGAGGGTCGGTCGTATGATCGTAAAGTTCCGCGCCGAGCAATTGGCCGTCGGACCATCCGCGCCATTCGGTGTACCGATGCGTGCGGGTGCGGACGCTATAGCCCATGGCGGTCGGCGTTTTGCTGGGCGTGCGATCGTAATAGGCGGGCCGAGGATGTTGAGTGTACGCAGCCGATTTGCGAGTCGCTTGGCGTTCGAGGAGAGACACGCCTTCCAGACCGGCCGGTGCGGGCACTCGACAGAGCTGCGTGAGCGTCGGAAACAGGTCAATCAGTTCGACCAATTGTTGCGTGCTCGTTTCAGCGACGCCGCCGGGCGGGCACAGAATCAGGGGCACTCGAGCGTCGTGCTCGAAGCAACTTGTCTTGCCCCAGAGCGTATGTTCGCCGATGTGATAGCCATGATCGCCGACAAACACGATCGCGGTGTTATCGCTGTAGCCGCAGCGGTCGAGCGCATCGAGCAGTTTACCAACTTGGGCATCCAGGTAGCTGATGTTGGCGAAATACCCATGGCGCATTTCGGAGGTTTGGTCGGCGGTGGGGAGATGCGTCGCGGGCGGGATGCCGAGCACTTCCCGGCTATCGTGGAGGGCGATGGCGACACCGCTTTCGGGCACGCGAGCCGCCGGTGCGGCCGTGTCCAAACGGAAGCCGGCGTGGTCGTAAAGATCCCAGTATTTCTTAGGCGAGTTAAAGGGAGCGTGCGGTTTCCAAAAGCCCACTGCGAGGAAAAATGGCTCGCCCTGGGACTTCGGCGTCTCGGAGTCATTGGAGACGTTGGCGGGGAGCGAATTCGTTTCACTCTTCGCATCTCGATCGGTGGCAGCGCGGAACCGCTCTAGCGTCTTCACCGCCATGTCGGCGACGCGTCCGTCGTAGTACGCCTCGTCCGGCACATCTAGGCACTCGGTGATCCGCGTCTGGCCGTAATTCCAATGGGCAACTCCCGCAAGATTCAGGGAGCTTGCCAGTTTCGCCGGATCACTGAGCTTTGGTTTGTCATCGCCATGGTTGGCGTAATGGAGGAATTCGTCAGCGCTCCAGGAGGGGCGGTCGCCTTTCACCGCCGTATGCCAATTGTGAAAGATTTTGCCGACACAAAGCGTGTTGTAACCAGCCGCTTTGAAAACACCGGGCAAGGTGGCGACGTCCGGATTGCGTTCGCGAAAATGAGTCCCGTTGTTCCAGAGCCCCAACGTGTCGGGACGCTTGCCGGTGAGCATGGAGGACCGCGATGGATTGCAGACCGCCTGTTGGCAGTAAGCCCGGTCATAGCGAATGCCTCGGCTGGCAAGCTTGTCGATCCGAGGCGTCAGCGCCTTTGAACCGTAACAGCCCAGTTCGCAGCGCAAATCGTCCGCCATGATGAACAGTACGTTTAACGCAGGACGGGCCTTCGACACGGCCGCCGGTTGCGGGGAAACGGCCGCCGCCGCGTCTTTGGCGGCGGGGGGAAGCGGTCGTTGTGGTAGCGGTTGTTGTTGTTGTGGTGGTGGCGGTTGTTGTGGTGGCGGTGGGGCGACCACGGGAGCAATGATCCGCGACGCGTGTTGCTTCGAGTGCCAAACGGCGTTGGTCGCGACGGCGGTACGGGCCGGCGGTTCGATCGTGAGCGGTTCGCCCGTGTTGGGATTCGGTTCGTAGAACGGCGCGCCGGTGCTGGCGATCGTCACTCGAATGCGATGGCCTTTGGCGAAGATTTGGCTCAGCCAACCGACATCAAAGGTCACGGGGGTGACTTGGCCGGGGACCAGCATTCGTTCTTGTTCGTAGCCCTCCCGATAGCGGGCACGGCGGATGTAGTCGATGATCAGGATCGAACGGCCGTCAGGGTAGACGTCGCTGACTCGCACGATGAAATCGGTGTCAGGGGCGGTCGAGCTGACGAAGAGCTCGGCGCGGACCTTGCCGGTCCATTCGACGTCTTCGGTCAACGGCGGCGTGGTGAAGGTGCGGACCTCGGCTTGGTTTTCGAAGTCGCGGGCGTCGGCGGCGCCTGGGAAGCCGCCGGCCGGTATTTTATTCGGTTTCAGCGGATCGGCGAGGAACGTGGTCCGCGAAGCCTTATTGTCCGCCTGTTCCTCTGTCATGGGCGCGGCGGCCCCTAGTTGCCCATCGGCGGCGAGAAAATAGGGCGTCGCTTGAGCGGGAATCGGCCAGTCGGTGGCGGTCCGCCATTCGTTGCCGACCGTCCGCGGTTCCTTAAGGGGCCCCATAACGTAGTAGCGGACCGTATTGTCTTTGTCGGCCCCGTTGTTGATTCCCTTCAAATGATGGTCGAACCAACGCAGCATGTGGTCGTCCATCGGGAACTTGGCGTTCTCGGGATATTCCATCTGCCCGGCTTTGTTCGTTTCCTTGAAGCGTCCGTGGAGCCACGGACCGATCAGCAGTTGCTGGTGGCCTCGGGAGCCGGGCCCGGCCCGATGCTGGCGCCCGATGTAGCTCTCGATCGAGCCGACGCACATGAAGTCGTACCAACTGCCGATGGTGAAGCACGGCACGTCCATTTTGTCGAAATGCCGCGAGCAGTCTTCGGCTTGCCAATAGGCGTCGAAGTTCGGATGGCTGAACCACTCTTTCATCAGTTCGCGGTTGTGCTCGGGCACGCGGCAAACCGACTCCATCTGTTTGAAACGCTCGGGACGTGCGGCCCCGCCGATCCGGTAGCCTTCGTGGAACAGGCTCAGTCCAGTGTCGATCATGTATTGGGCCGCCAAGTGTGGCGGACGAGCGACGGCGAGAAAGTTTTGCGCGAATCCGGCCTGCGAGCTGCCAAAGGTGCCGACCTTGCCTGTCGACCAAGGCTGGGCGGCAAGCCACTCGACCGTGTCGTAGCCGTCTTGCAGCTCGCCCCAACCGAGCGCTCGATAGCCCACCCATTGGCCCTCCGAGCGTTGCGAACCGCGGAAGTTTTCAGCGCAGACGACATAGCCGCCGCGCGCCAGCTTGGCGAAATTCTGCCGCGACGACGGCGCCCGCAGATCGGCGTATCGCTGCTCATACAAGACCGGCCATGGACCGGCGCCTGGCGGGAAGTAAAGATAAGCGGACAGCCGCGTGCCGTCACGCATTGGAATCATCACATGCCGCTCGACCACGCCGCCCAAATCGACGTTGTCCTCGGCTTCCGCGAACCAGCGCAGCGTTCGCCGAAAAACGTCGACGCGGTGCCGCGGCTGCTTGATGCCATGGCCTTCATTGGGATAGACGACCATTTGCGTCTTCACGCCGCGTTTAACAAGCGACTGGTGGTACAGCGTGCTCATCGCGATCGGGCAACGGCGGTCGTCGCGGGCGTGCAGCAGTAGCGTCGGGGTTTCGACGCGATCCACATAGGTCGACGGGCTATGTTTCCGCATCAAGTCGGGGACTTCCCAGGGCCGGCCGCCGAACTCCCATTCGGTCCAACTCT
>JBIKVL010000643.1:0-3577 GCA_044356875.1 Pirellulaceae bacterium
GCCTTGCTGGGGAGCGCAGCCTTCGACGCTTCGCTATCGTCCTTCGTCGGCTTTGAAGTGTTCGCTGACTCTTTCTTCGTTCCATCCACTGCCGATTGCTTCACGGTTTTCCGGGTGGTGGCGCCCGGTTTTGTCGTCGACTGGGCGACTTGGACTTTGCCTTTCGTCGGAGCTGGTAGCCGGGAATCGCCGCTAAACATGAAAAGGAGGAATAGGGTTCCGAGCAGCGTCGCCACACCCGCGCCAATGCCAAAAAACAGCAAGGGACGGCGGGAGGCTTCCGACTTCCTTCCAACCGGCGCCGCCGTGTCGTACCAATGGCTGTACTCCAGATAATACGCGGCGCGCGTTTTCCAATCCGGGCCCACCAAGTCGCCGCCGCCCAGCGCCATGATGATGTTGTGCATCATCACGGCTTTGTCCTGCGAGGAGCTTTCCGGTCGCAATTCAGTATGCGGCAACGCTCGGCTGAGCGCTTCCGCTAATTGTTTTCCAACCCGGAACTGCAGATCGCTCGGCCCCTCCGCCCGCAGCGCCGCCCAGCCCGTCTTCTTCTCCTGGCTCGAAAGCCGCGCTTGCTTGATGATCTCCGGAACCCTCGCCCAAGCATTCAGCCGATCGATCGGTGCCCAACTTGGACCCAGATCGCCCGGGTCGCGCTGGATATCCTCCAGCGCCTCGATCAACCGGCTGACGCGGCGGATCTGCGTCAGTTTTGTGGAAAAATCGGCGGGCACGCGTTGGATCGAGTTCAGCACTTGCACGAACCGGTAGCCGATCTCCTTGCGGATTTCGGGCATAAGCAGATCGAGCCGTTCGCCCAGCCGCTCGACGGCCAACGAGAGCGATTCGTCGGACATGTTTCCGCCCTTGACCGCCATCCGACGCAGCCACTTTTGCTTGTCATCGGCTGGACCCACCGCCACCGCCAACTCGGCGAAGAAAGCCGGCTGCGCAGCGGCGGGGACCGTGTCGGCGATCGCCCTAACGGTCTCCGAACGCAGTTCCCGCAGGAGCGGTGCGGCGAGCGGCGCGAGTTGCTGGTCGCGAGCGCTGCGGGCCGCGCCTTGCGCGATGTCGAACAAGTCTTCACACCCCGCCGGCAAACGCTGCTCACGGTCGACGAATTTCACAAGTGTCCGGATCTTGAGCTCGACTGGAATCTCGGACAGTTCGAGAAACCGTGGCAGTTGGCTCTCTGGCAAATGCTCGCGAAGGTACCGCAAGCTGCTGTCGCAGGCCGCCGCGTGCGGCCCGCCCGCCAACAGCTTCAACAACACGATCGCGCGTTGGTCCGGCGCGTCGATCAACGGCCGGAGCAACGTTTCCTGCGCGGGGCCGGCGAGCGTCGTCGACAGCGACTTGCCCACATAGCGGCGCGCGAATTCGTTGCGGTCCATGCTGGCCGTGTCGAGCGTGGCGGCCGGGTCGAGAAACCGTTCCGCCAAATCGCCGGCTCGCACCAGTTCTCCCAAGTCGGCGACCGTCTTTCCCAGTCCGGCCTGAAACGCCGCGAATACCTCGTCGACCGCCCGCCAGCCATCGGTGGTCAACCGCCCGAGGATCAGGTCCGCGTAGGGATGGGGCGTCCGCAGATCGGTCGATTTCCCGTCCAGGAATGTGTTCAGCGAGAACCCACGAAGGTAGCGGTCGGGACGCAAATCGGTTTTGTACGGATCATGGAAATGCGTGCCGATCAGCTGCGTGGCAGGGCGGTCGACATTCCCTTCGAAGGTGGAAAAAGAGATGGCATGGCGGAGCTCACCTTCGGGTAACAGCCGCGCGATTCCGTAGAAGAACAGCGCCGCCACCTCCGGCTCCGCCACCAGCACCGCGTTGTCCCGGCCTTGGGCCGCGATGTGCAAGTAACCGCGCAACGCTTGGCGGAAGAGCTCGAAGCGGCGCTGCGCGGGCATGGCGACCCAACGGGTCGGGAGAAAGTTCCCGCCCGGTCCGGCCGCCAGATCGTCTTGCGTGAGAAAACGCAGCAAGAAATCGTCGCCAATCACCGGCTCGAACGGATCCTCGAACGCTCTTTCGGGCGGCGCGGTCCACAGTCCTTGAAGATTGGCCAGCGGCGGTAGATCGTAGGCAAAGGTCGGGGAATCCTCGACCTGCCACCCCGGCGCGCCCCACAACCTTAGGCAATCCAGGATCGACCATGGCGCCTCGTCCTTAGCCCGCTCGGCGACCAACAGGTGCGCGAAATACGAACCGGCACGCTTGCCAGTCGTGTCCCACGTGCGATAGGCCACTTGGCCCAGCATCTGGAAGCCGGAAACCGACGGCATGAAGACCATACGCTTGGGCGCGGTCGCCGCGACCAGGGTTGTCCGCAGCTCCGCCGGCGAATCGCTCCACAGGTTGTACGACAAGTACCGCTCGAACGTGCGGAAATGTTTGCGGAGATCGGCTTGGCTGAAGGAGCTGGAGCGGGCGCTGTAGCCGAGTACCCGTTCGGACATCTCCCCCTCGCGCCGCTCGATGGCCGACGTTCCGAAAGTGCAGTGCGTCGCATAGATCTGCTGCATCGCGCTCATACGCCCGTCTCCTTGCCGTTGCGGCGGATCGCTTCCATCCCAACGATGCTGTGTCTGTCAGGACCGACCAAACCGCGGGGCCGCGCCGCGGCCACTCCCGCTCGGCGATTGGCTGGAAATCCGGCCCAGCGTAAGCGGTTCGCTGTGGAACGTCTCGAAACCCGTTTCAATGATCGCCCACACCGCCACATAACAACCTTCCCATTCTGGCAGGGGATGGATGCGGCGGCTTCCCGAAGCGCTCTCATACGACTTGCGAGTCACAATCGTCTGCTCGACCATCGGCATCGTGCGGGGATCGTCGGTTTTTCGCGGCGGATTCCGCAGAATTCCCAGCAGACATTGGTCCGTGAAACGCGGCAGCGGCCAACGCCACCGCGCGACCAATACTTGTCCCTGCCTTGCCAAGGCGGACACAGCGATCGGCGGTTCCAATTGCAGTTTTTTCGCGGGAAGCACTTCTTCGACAATCAGCGCCCGCAACGTCTCGCGGAGCGGTGCGAATTGGGCGGGCGACTGCCGCAAGAGCGGCGCGTCGAACTGTTCCAAGAACCCCGCGCGGTCGCCCGTCCGCAGTGACTCGACCAGCCGTTGCCCGCGGGCCAAGCGATCGATGGCGGCCGCCGCCGCTTGGCTGATGTCCCGCGGCAACGCGTAGCCTTGCAAGACCGGGTCCCGGGCGAGCTCCGCGAGTTGGGCTTCCTCATTCCTTTCCCGCGCCGACTGGATGCGATGCAGCAATTCGCGGCGCCGAGCCGCCGTGTCGTAGGCCTTCGACCAAGCGGCCGCCTCGGGGCAATCATCCAGCGTCTTGTGCCAAACGGCCAGCAACTGGACATCCAGTTGCTCGGGAGGCTGCGAAAGCGGAATCTTTTGCAATTTCTGCAAGAGTGGAATCCGCTGCTGGGCAAGCGCCACCCGCTGTTGTTGAGCGGTGTCCGCCAACATGGCTCCTTGAGCCCGCTGCAACTCCATCCACGCTTCGATGATCGATGCTTCCGTGGCGGCGTCCCGCATCGCCGTAACGAATCGGTCGA
>JBIKVL010000645.1:0-3576 GCA_044356875.1 Pirellulaceae bacterium
GCGCTGAGCCGGCTAATAAACCGGCGGCCCCATCAGCCGGACCGCGCCAGCGGCCGGTTCTAGGCGGAATCGGCCTGAACCGAACGAAAACCGGCAGCTAGCGCTGAGCCGGCTAATAAACCGGCGGCCCCATCAGCCGAGCCGCGCCAGCGGCCGGTTCTAGGCGGAATCGGCCTGAACCGCACGAAAACCGGCCGCTAGCGCTGAGCCGGCTAATAAATCGGCGGCCCCATCAGCCGGACCGCGCCAGCGGCCGGTTCTAGGCGGAATCGGCCGGGACCGAACGAAAACCGGCAGCTGGCGCTGAGCCGGCTAATAAACCGGCGGCCCCATCAGCCGGACCGCGCCAGCGGCCGGTTCTAGGCGGAATCGGCCTGAACCGAACGAAAACCGGCAGCAGGCGCTGAGCCGGCTAATAAACCGGCAGCTGGCGCTGGGCCGGCTAATAAACCGGCCGCCCCCATCAGCCGGACCGCGCCAGCGGCCGGTTCTAGGCGAACCATATCTACTTCAACGCTTCCAGCACTTCCGGGACATTGGTTTCGTTGAGCGACACGTAACCGAACGCCTTGACCGTTTTTCCGTTTTTCAACACGACTGCGGTCAGTCGCGCGTCCAGATTAACGCCCCATTCGTTGGGCCCCGCCACGCCCTCGAAAACCGCCAGCGTCGCTCGGTTGAAGTACTGAGTGATCTTCGGCAGGTATTCCTTGGATTTCGCCGCGTCCTCCGCGAGCCAAACGGCGATCAACCGCGTTTCCGCCGGCAAATCGCCGTCCAATGTTTTGAGGAAACGGAACATCGGGCGATCGAATTCCTTAGCCGCGACGAATACGACGATAGTTGGTTTCTCTTTGATGGCGGCCGCGTAGTCGACATCACGTTCCTTGGGCTCGCCGGTGATCGCGAACGCCTTCAAAGCCGCCGCCGCCGCGCCCGGCTGCGGTCCTGAGGGAACCTCGGCCAATGCCATCCTGGCCGACGCGAACGCGAGCACGATCGCGATCGCAAATCTGATTGCGATCTCGCACCGTGTCGTCATGACCCGCGAACACCCGGCGGCGAACGTCCTTCCACCCTGGGAGGGCTCTACCACGGAACGCCCAGGGTTGTCTGACAGGCGAACATCGGATGAATGCTCGATCATGCGTTTCATGCTCCTAAAAAATTTTTGGTGGCCGGGGCAAGATTCGGCGGGCAGCTTCGAATCCTTTATCAACACGGGTGATTTTCGGGTTTTCGGGGCGAGTTCAAGGGGAGGAACAGGTCATGTTGAAGCGAGCATTGATCGCGGGCGGCGGGGTGCTGTTGCTGGCCGCATTGGTTGGCGGCCGCGATGCGGTAAGCTATCTGAGCACGTCGATGGGGTGGGTCAAGCAGACCGTAAAGGATAGCGTGCCGATCGAGTTTGAGCTCGAACGGGCTCGCAATCTGATCAAGGAGCTCGATCCGGAGATTCGATCGAACATGCACGTGATCGCCAGGGAGGATGTCGAGGTCGCGCGGCTGAAGGACCAGCACGAGGAAGCTCGGAAGGTCTTGGCGAAGGACAAGGCGGACATCTCGCGGCTGAAGAATGATCTCGACGAGGGTGGAAGCGCCTTTGTGTACGCTGGCCGCAGTTACACGCAGAAGCAGGTGGAAACCGACTTGGCGCGGCGGTTCGAACGGTTCAAGACAAAGGAAGCGACCGTGGAGAAGCTGGGCCAAATCCTCGCGGCTCGGGAGGCCGGTTTAGCGGCCGCTCAGGAGAAGCTGCGGGCGATGCAGGCCGCGAAGCGACAACTGGAAGTCGACATCGAAAACATGAAAGCGCGGGTCGAGATGGTGAAGGTGGCGGAGGCGACGTCGTCGGCGATCGCCTTCGACGATAGCCGCCTCTCCCGGACTCGCGAGGCGCTGCGGGACATCGGGGCACGGATCGAAGTGGCGGAGAAGCTGGTGTCCGCCGATACCGCCATGCCTGACCAAATCGCCCTGGACGAGACCGACACGAAGAACATCTCCGAGGAAATCGCGAAGCACTTCGGCGAGAAGCCGGCTACGGAAGATGTTGTGAAGCTGGACTAGAGAAAGGGTGCCACGCCATGTCGGTGGGCGAACCTCTGGTAAGGTTTAACCTGTGGGTGGACGCGGTGGGCGGGTATCTCGTCTGCCTCGGCGACCATGTGACGATCGGCCAGTCGCCAGCGGCTGGCCGATCCTCCCCGGGCGGCGGGAACAACTCCGCTGGGCCAACGGGAGCGACGGGAGCAGCCGGAGCGACGGGAGTATCTGGAGTGGTTGGGGCTGCGGGACGGGGACCGGACATCGAAATCCTCGCCCCGATTTCCCGGCACCACGCGACCTTGCACCGCTCGGCAGAGGGCTACGTGCTGGAGCCGTTGAATCCGGTGAGCCGCAACGGGAAGCCGATGCGGGAAGCCGAGGGGTTGGTGGACGGGGACGAACTGGAAATCGGGGCCGGGGTCAAGCTGCGGTTTCGCCAGCCACACCCGCTCAGCCTGTCAGCGGTGTTGGAATTCACGAGCCGCCGCCAAACGCGGTCCGCGATCGACGCCGCCGTCCTGATGGCCGATTCCCTGGTGCTCGGTCCGCGAACCCATAGCCATATCGTGTGTCGTAACTGGAGAGACGAGGCGGTGTTGTTCCGCCGTCCCGGCGGGCTAGCCTGCCGAGCGGCGGGGAATTGGCGGGTCGATGGCCACTTGGCTAACGGCCCCTCCGCGATCGATGGCAATTCGCGGGTGGCGGGCGAAGACTTCTCTTTCAGCATCGAATCGGTGGCCGGACAGTAGCCGGGCGGCGCCTGGCGACCAACCCAGGCCGCTTTAGCAAGGTGGCCACTATGGCGATCGTGGATGAGCGAGGTGCGGCGATGAAGTTTTCTTTTGGCTCTGGCGACCGGCCGCTCGACGGCTTCACGATCAAACGCGGGCTCGGGACCGGCGGCTTCGGCGAGGTCTACTACGCGTTGACCGACGCCGGCAAGGAAGTGGCGCTCAAGCACGTGCGGCGCCACCAGGAAGTCGAACGCCGCGGAGTGAGCCAGTGCTTGAATCTGAAGCACGCGAACTTGGTCGGCATCTACGACATCCGTGAGGATCGCGGTGGCGACACCTGGATTGTCATGGAATACATCGCCGATGGCAGCCTCCGCGATGTGCTCGACAAATACCCCAACGGACTGCCCCTCGAGGAAACCCGACGGTGGTTCGAGGGCGTCACGGCCGGCCTCGGGTTGCTCCACGACCGCGGGCTCGTGCATCGCGACCTGAAACCGGGAAACATCTTTCAAGATGAAGGCGTCGTGAAGGTCGGCGACTACGGCCTTTCCAAACTGCTGTCGAACAGCCAATGCGGGGGCCAGACGGAAAGCGTCGGGACGTTCCACTATACGGCCCCCGAAGTCAGCCGGGGCTCGTACGGCCGCGCGGTCGATATCTACGCGCTGGGCGTCATCCTGTACGAAATGCTCACGGGCGATGTCCCGTTCGACGGCGAATCGACTCAGGAAATCATCATGAAACACCTGACCGCGACGCCCGACTGGAACCGCGTTCCGCCCGCGTTTCG
>JBIKVL010000646.1:0-3567 GCA_044356875.1 Pirellulaceae bacterium
GAAGCGTTGGATCGGTTGCTGGGACAGGCCTCGTCGCCGTTGCCCGCCGCCGTTCCCGGGCCGTTGGAAGGCACCGCGCCGCCACCGGTTCTCTTCGCGAACTTGCCGAACGGTTCAAGCCCGCCAACCGCCGTGCGAGCTGTTCCCGCAAACCCACCACCGCCGACGGTTGTCGAGATGCTGCCGGCGGCGCCCATGGCCGGCGCTGGTGGGGCCACTACGGCGAACGGACCCGCTACGCCACTGTCGGGACTTGGGGCAGGTGGGGCCCGTGGAGCCAGTAACGCGAGCGGGGCCAGCGGGGCCGGGGCCCCGTTCTTGCCGCAGTCGGCGAATTCCGCCGCCACGCTGCCCGGGGCCGGTTCGCAAAACGCCCCGGCGATCCCACCGGTGTCGATCGTCCCCGGCGGCGCCAACTTGCCGATGGCTGGAGCGGGCGGAGCCACGACATCCGTGGCGACTCCTTTAGCTCCCACCTTGTCCACCCCAGGAGCTGCTCCGCTCTCGAATCCGCTCGCGAATCCGGGCGCCGCTCCACTGCCGAATCCACTCTCGCCGTCCCTTTCGAATCCACTCGCAAGCCCGATCGCGCCGTCGTCCCCTGCTGGACCCAACCCGGCTGTGCTTGCCCCGACTGTCCTTGCCCCGACTGTCCTTGCCCCGACTGGAACGCTCACGGGGACTGTCAAGGCGAACAGCAAGGCGTTGCAGGAGGCGTCGGCCGTCGCGCAGCGGACGGTGGAAGCGGCGAACCAAGCCGAGCAGGAAGCGCGGACACTTACCGAGCGGATCGATTTGTTGCGGCGGAGCATCGACGCCGAGCGGCGCTTGCGGGACGCTTCCCAGGGCCGCGCGGACGAGGTGGAAGGGGAAGTGCGAGCGGCGTCGGACGAGATGCATCGCGCGTTGCTCGAAGGACTTGACGCCGCCGAAATCATCGATCGGCTGCAAGCCGCCGAGGATCGGCGGCGCGAGGTCCGCCAAGAGTTGACTCGGGTCAACCGCCACTTGGACGAACTCCAAACGGAATACGCCGCATTGCAGGGCGAGCATATCGCGGCGCTCGAAGTGGCCCAAGACAAACGGTACGCGGCCGACGCCGCCTTGAAACGCGTCGAGACGCTGTTGAATCCGTTCGCGCCCGCCAACATTTTGCAATGGCTGATCGACCATGGCCCGCGAGTGCTCGGCGTGCTGTTGGCGATCGCCGTCACGATCTGGCTGTCCCGCGTGCTCGGGCGCCGGCTCGTGCGGATGGCGGCCAGTCGTTCCGGCACGGACGTGGCGGAAGAGCGGCAGAACCGCGCGCAGACGCTGGCTGGGGTGGTTCACAACGCCATCAACATTGGAGCGGTGACGGTGGGGATCGTCACCATCCTGGACGAGCTAGGCGTGCCGGTTGGGCCGGTGATGGGCGGCGCCGCCGTGCTCGGCTTGGCGGTGGCCTTCGGCGCCCAAAGCCTTATTAAAGACTATTTTACTGGTTTTATGTTGCTGCTCGAGCAGCAGTACTTGGTGAACGATGTGGTGCGGATTGGGGAGATCACCGGACAGGTCGAGCGGATCTCGTTGCGGATGACGGTGCTCCGCGATCTCGAAGGCCAGGCGCACTTCATTCCCCACGGACAGATCACCACGGTTTCCAACCTCACGCACTCCTGGTCGCGGGCCGTGTTGACCATCGCTGTTTCCTACCGTGAAAACGTCGACCGAGTGATCGACGAGTTGATCGCGATGACTCGCGAACTGCGGGACGATCCGCAATTCGGCCGGTTGATCACCGAAGACGTCAATATGTTGGGCGTCGACGAACTGGGCGAATCGTCGGTGAGCATCAAGTTCTTTCTCAAGACGCGGCCTTTGCAGCAGTGGCCAGTGAAACGGGAGCTGTTGCGCCGCATTAAGAACCGCTTCGACGAACTTGGTATTGAGATACCGTTCCCGCAGCGGACGATCCACATGCGCTATCACACCGGCGCGAAACCTGTGCTCCCGGAGGTTGATTGATGCGCCGCGGCCTCTTTGTTTCGGGAACCGATACCAATGTCGGCAAAACGTATGTCGCCGCCTGTCTGGCTCGGGAGCTGCGGGCGGGCGGGGTGGCGGTGGGCGTCTACAAGCCGGCGGCGAGCGGCTGCGAAGCGCACGGCGGCGCGATCGTCTCGAGCGATGCGGTGGCGCTGTGGGAAGCGGCCGGCCGGCCCGGCGCTTTGGACGATGTCTGTCCGCAACGCTTTCGAGCACCGCTCGCGCCCCATTTGGCGGCGCGCGCCGAGGGCCGCGAAATTGACCGGCAACTGCTGCGCGATGGACTCAACCGCTGGCTGGATCGCAGCGAATGGGTGATCGTCGAAGGCGCTGGCGGACTGCTTTCGCCCCTGGGCGACGACGATTTCGTCGCCGACCTGGCAGTCGATTTCCAGTTCCCCATGCTGATCGTCGCCGATAACAAGCTGGGGGCGATCAATCAGACGCTGCAAACCATTTTCGTCGCGCGGCATTACCGGGGTGGAGTGCCGGTTGCCGGCGTGGTCTTGAACGAAGCGGCGGCCAACTCGGGAGAACGCGCGGCCGACCAAAGCCGTGCGAGCAATGCGGCGGAGATCGCGCGGCACGCCGATTTGCCACTTCTCGCCACGCTTGAATTTGGCGGCCAACGCTTCCGCCGCTGGCCCAATGACGACGATCGTCCCATCCGTTGGCGCGAATGGCTCGACGCCATTTCGGTCAATCCGCCTCTCCGTTCCGCGTAATTCGCGCGTGCTCGTCCAATACTTGGCAGTCGCCCTCCGGCAAGTTGGCCATGGCGATCCGCGTGGTTCCGGCGCGGCTGTCGGGCAGGATTAACAATGCGCCGATTTCCGGATGGGCAGTGCAGTAGGCCAACGCGCCTTCGGGACCAAGGACGTAGAAGGCGGTGGAGAGCGCATCGGCCAAGGCGGCCGTCGGCGCCACGACCGTCGCGGACAACAACTGTTCGGCCGGCCAGCCGGTCCGCGGGTCCAGGATGTGTCCCAGCCGTCGGCCTTGATGAAAGAAGAATTGACTGGCGGAGCCCGAGGTTCCCAACGCGCGGTCCCGCAACCGTACCTCGGCGAGTCGCTGGTCGGGCCGCAGCGGATGCCGCACCGCCACGATCCAGCCGCTCTCCTGCGCGGGCAAGCCGGCGCGCGAGCCGCGGCCGAGAATGCTGCTTGTTCCGCCATGGATCAGGAAGTTCGCGATCCCTTCTTGGGTCATCGAGTCGGCGCAGCGATCCAGCGCGTAGCCCTTGCCGATCGCGCCCAAGTTGATTTCCACGCCCGGTCGCCGAAACGCGACTGTTTGCCTCTGGGCGTCCAACACAAGGTGGCGGTGACCTACTCGCTCGCGCGCCGCCGCCAGTTCCTCGTCGCTCGGCAAGCGGCCCGCGCGTCGATAGAATCCCCAGGCCTTCGACAACGGACCGCTAGTGATGTCGAACGCCGCGTCGGTTTCGTCGCCGATGCGCGTGGCGAGCACGAGCAGTTCGAAGAGTCTTCTTTCCACGAGCACGGGTTCCGACGACGCCCGCGCGTTGAGCCGACA
>JBIKVL010000647.1:0-3566 GCA_044356875.1 Pirellulaceae bacterium
CGTGGCATGCATCGTGAACAGCGTTGTGTAGAACTCGGGAGCGATCTGGCCGCCTTCACCCGAGAACAACATCCGCCCGATCACCGGCATATCGCTCCATGGCCACGCGAGCTGCCACCGGATCCCGAGCGCGAGCAGTCCTCCGACCAGGAACCACAGCAGGGTCGAAAACAGGAACTGCAGGCCGATGATCTTATGATCGAGCGAAAAGACGTAAGTGCGGATGAACTTGCCTAATTCAATACCGCCGGCATGCTTTTCCGCATGCCCAAGGGCACCAGCAGGTACGCTAGTCATTTTCGTCAGCTCCTGTCTTCGGTTGGAAACCGCTGCGCTCCTGCTCAGCGTACTGACCAGCAAGCCAAGCATCGAACTTTTCGCGGCTTTCGAGCGTCATTTTGCCACGCATCTTGTAATGTCCCCAGCCGCAAAGCTCGGCGCAGACGATGTCGTAAACGCCAGCTTTGTTGCCATGGAACCAGACAAATTGCTTCATTCCAGGAACGACATCCTGCTTGACCCGCACGTGGGGCAAAAAGAAGCTGTGCAACACGTCCATGCTTTTAATCTGAATCACCACGTCCTCGTTCACCGGCAGGTGCAAATCATTCACCTGATGTACGTCGTCCGGCGTGCCGATCACGTTGTCTTTGCCCGCATAACGAATCCGCCACTCGAACTGCCGCCCCGTGACTTCCACGATCGGAGCTTGCAAGACGTCGTCGTCGGTTCCCTCAATTCCGTCCGGTCCGGCTTCCGCGACGGGGCGACGCATTTTTTGATCCGCCCAAGCGTTCATTTGATAGATCGCGATGAACAACAGGGTCGCGGCCGGCAAAACAGACCAGACGATTTCCAAGGCGTGACTGCCGTGCATGTAGACGGGAGGTTGGGCGTTTTTCGCCGCGTCGTACTTCCACATGAACCAGAACAGGGCAACGCCCGTTCCGATGAAAATAACCCCGGTCAGGTACAGGATGAACATGAAGAGCTGGTCGATGACGCCGCCATAGTCGTTCACGTTCTCCGGCAGCCAATGATCCCGAAATGGACCAACGCCCGCGATCGCCAGGACGAAGGCGAGCGTTCCAAGGATTGGCACCGATAAAAACAACAGGCTCCAAAACCGTCCCACGTTCGGTTCTCCCTCTTAGAGGCGTTCGCGTGTGATCTGTGGCTGCTGCCGGTCCTGCTTACTGAGCGACTCGTAAGGCAGGCTTCGTACGTAATCGACGATATTCCAGATGTCGTCCGGCGTGAGTCCCTTTTCATTCTCTGGTGTCTTCATCGGGACCGCCGGCATCGGCGTGCCATCGATCCCGTTGGCGATACGCCAGTACAGGTCAATTGGACGGCGCCCACCGCGATAGATGCCAAGCCGTAGGTTTCGCGGTCGGATGTTCCGCGGTTCGAGCGCACCCAGGGCGAGGTACTGGTCCAGCGTGTCGGGCTTCGCTGGATCCAACTCTTTGGTCCAGTCATCGTAATCGTTGATTTGCCCGTCTCCCAATGCGGAGTCGCCGTGACATTTCACGCAGTTAGCGATCGACCCATAGAAGAGCTCACGACCACGGGCGATCGACTTCGCCTTCGCCTCGGGATCTTCCCATCCGGCGGTCCGCTCCTCAATTGGAACTGCCAGACCGTCCGCCTCAAGCCACGGCTGAACGACTTCGGTCACGATCTCGTTCAGGCGAGCAATCTTCCCGTTGAACGCTTCCGGATTTTTATCCTTTTCAGAAACATCGAGAACGAGCCGCTCGCCTTCGCTGAGTTCAACCACTTCGTCCGCTAGACGCCGCTCGACTTCGCCACGCAACGACAAGTATTTGACGTAATGCACAAGCGACTCGACCTCGTCCTTGTCCAGCACTTTGAACGAGGGCATGGCCGTCCCGGCGACACCGTCATGTAGGATTTTCCGCAAATCCTCATGAGTGGGCCGCTGGCCCTTCACCGTCGACTTGAATTTAAAACGTCCCATCCGATAGTCGCGAGGATACGGATTGAGAAACGCCGCCGTCGGTCCCAAACCATCGCCCGTGACGCCGTGGCAATGCACACAGTGTTCCCGGTAAAGACCGTGCGGCTGACCCGTTTTGTCGCTGGCGACCTTTCCGGCCGACATCTTCACCCTCTCGAGATCCACAAGAGGTCCCAGTTCCAACCCCGGCACCTTGGGCAAGTGCGGATCGTCAGGCGTGCCGAAATACGCAGCCAGAATGTTTGCCATGTCAGCGGACTGAGGCTTGGTGAACTCAGTTTGACCTTCGATCTCTTTTCGTTTCACATACACCAGATTCCCCCGAAACTCAGCTTCGGGCGCACCGCAACCAGCCGCGAACGCCAGCAGCAGACCGGCCGCCAAAGCGTCGCGACCCGTCCAGTAGGACAGGCGTGATCGGATGGATTCCGCTCGCATAGTGATACCTGTGAATAAATGGGAGATAACGCACATGCCCAATCGCCACCGCATCGGACATTTGGCAATTACTGAAACAACGTGCCAGGAATTTGCACTTCTAGAGAGGTGGTTTCGCCGGCGTTGAGCGTACGCTTGAAACGCCCCTTAGCCCACTTCTCCGAGGTGCCGTTGACGGTGACCTCCTGCAAGAAATTGGTCCGCTCTTGCCACACGCGGAATTCAAGCTCTACACCGGCTGGCAGGTTGGGAATCTCAAACGAGCCATCTGGCTTAGTCACCGCGAAGTAAGAATTCCTTCGCGTGATCATGTATGCCTTCATCCAGGGATGAATCGCGCACGCCACGGGAAATGGTTGATCCTCTTCCGCCTTCGGTTGGTACAAGGCAGCGGCGTTGGACGGGATAGTTTGGTCGTAAGCGGGATTCTTTTTAGGCTTCAAACTCGTGTTGTGCCCAACGGGATCGCTGTTTTTAATCCGAATCGGCTGCGAGGACTGTAAGGCCAGCAGCCGCGTTAGGAACACGCATTCCTTCTGGTCGAAAACGACTTCGTCCGATTTTCCGGGTTTCGAATCCGGATGCGTCCACGGCTCGTCATCAGGCAATTTCTGGGACACGAAAATCAGGACGTTCGCCAATCCGCCGTCTGGACCGATCACATACTCCTGACTCAATACTTGTTTACCACCAGGCGCGCAAACCGCCTGATCCTTGTCGACCGATAACTGCATCGCCGCGGGGCGATCTCCAGCGACTTTGAAGACGCCCGACAATGTAGCCCAGCCAGTCGGGGTCGCCGTGCCGCCAGACGATGCGTCACTCGTCGCTGCGCTGGCTTCTCCACCGCTCTCCAGCGCTGTTCTTAGCGACGTCGAAACGGCCAAATCAGGCGACACGTTAACAGGCAACTTGGAACCACAGCCAGAGACTGAAGCTAGCAGCGTTCCCAGCCCTCCGAGCACCAATTTCCAATTCCGCTTCATCGCCTTACCCCTGCGGACCGCAGCCGCCGTGTCGCCGAGTTAAACCTGACTCGTGGTACATGGGGCTGTCGAAACCGTACGACAGCCCCTTCGACCATCTCCACTACTTCGATAGCGTTTTCAGAGCCACCTTGAATGTACCGAGATCGTTGGCGCCG
>JBIKVL010000648.1:0-3565 GCA_044356875.1 Pirellulaceae bacterium
GCTTGCCGAGATGGAATCGCTGCTGCTCGCGGAAATGCGCCGGCTGGACGATCCCGATCGCCTGTGGAACCAGCCCACCGACGGCCGCCCAGCTGTGGACGACGGCAGCAATCTCCCTAACTCGAAGGCCCCGAACTCCAAAGCCTCAGACTCGCCCGCCAAGACCAAGATCAAGAATAAGAACAAGAAGGCCACGTAAATAACGCGATCCCGCCGATATATCGGCGCGACTTCCGCCACCTCCGAACCCTATTCCGTGTCACGCTCAGTTCATGCTGCTGGTGAAAGGCAACCGATGCGACGGATTTCAAAACGATTCGTGTTTCTGCTGCTGATCGCGTTTTGTGTCGCGCCATCGATCATGCGGGCGGCGGAATCGACGCGGCCGAATGTGGTGCTGTTGATGGCCGACGATCAGGGATGGGGGGACACCGGCTACAACGGCCATCCCCAATTGAAGACGCCCCACCTGGACGCGCTCGCTGCCGCCGGTCTGCGTCTCGATCGGTTCTACACCGCGCATTTCAATTGCTCGCCGACGCGAGCCAGTGTGCTGACCGGCCGACATCCGCATCGCATGGGGACATTCAGCCCCGGCTCGCCGATCCGCGCGCAAGAGTTGACCGTGGCGAAGGTGTTGCAGTCAGCGGGCTATGCGACTGGCCATTTCGGGAAATGGCATCTCAACGGCAAGAACGGCGACCGTGATACCAAGACGCCGCCCGGCCGCGCCATTCTTGCCAATGACCCGCTGTCGCCGGGCAAGCTGGGCTTCGACGAATGGCTCTCGGCCGACAACTTTTTCGATCTCGACCCGGTCCTCGGTCGGAACGGCGAGCCCGTCAAGTTCCAAGGCGATGGCTCGGATATCGCCACAGACGCGGCCCTCCAATTCGTCCGCCAGCAAACCACGGCCGGCAAGCCATTCCTCGTGGTGCTGTGGTTTGGCAATCCGCATGTTCCGCATGAAGCCCTGCCGTCGGACAAAGCAGCGTATGCGGAGCTACCCGCGAAGGATCAAAACTATTACGGCGAAATCACCGGTATCGACCGGAACGTGGGCAAGCTGCGGGCGGCACTGCGGCAGCTCAAGGTCGCGGACAACACGCTGCTGTGGTACACGAGCGACAACGGCGGCGCGAACGGCCCGCTGTCAACCGGCAACCTACGTGGCAGCAAGGGAACGCTCTGGGAAGGTGGCGTGCGAGTGCCCGGACTCGTCGAGTGGCCCGCTCGGATTCCACAGCCATTTGTCAGCGACATGCCCTGCTCGACGCTCGACATCTACCAAACGGTTCTTGCCGCGACAGGGTCCAAGGTGGAGAAGCAGATCCAGCCGCTCGACGGCATCAATCTGCTGCCACTGTTCGAGAAAAAGATGACGGAACGCGGCAAGGCGATTCCGTTCGTCGCGCGGCTTAATCAGGACAACTCGCACGCGGCACTGATCGATTGGCCCTACAAACTGCACGTCAATGCCGCGGCCACTCGCGGCAAGAAAGACGGCGATGCCCAACCGGTCGCACGCGAACTCCTTTACGACCTTTCACAGGACCCGAAAGAGACCGCCGATCTCGCCGCGAAACAACCCGATCGCGTCATGACGATGAAGGCTCAACTGGCCGCCTGGAAATCTTCGGCCTTGAAGAGCTTGGCTGGCGAAGATTACGGACCAGGGGTGCGTTTGGAACCCCCGACCGCACCTGCCAAGAATAAGAAAAAAACGAAACAGACTGCTAGATGAGAAACTGCGGTCCATATTCCGATTTAACGCGAAGCGAGTGATCCGATGATGTCAAATCGAGCGTTGCTGGCGGCGTTCCGGGCGGCATGCGTGTTCCTGGCCGCGTGCTCGCTCGCTCTCGGCGGAACGGCGTCGGGCGGGCGGGCGGGCGAATCGACGAGCCGTTTCGCTACGCGGCAAAAGCGTCCCGTTCACCCGATCTTGATTCGCAATCCTCAGGGACCGTTATTGCGCGTGGTCGTCGATGTGCCGCAAGGTCAGTCGGCCAAGCTGGTGTCGATGGCGTTTTCGCTCGAAGGCACGGACGACCTGAATGACATCGAGTCGCTGGGGTTGTTCGACACGGGCCCACAAGAGGCGTTTTCGCCCGCCACGCCGGTCGGTGACGCGGTAGCGGCGGCTCGCTCGCTGACTTTCGCCGTGGATCGGCCGCTGGCCGAGGGGCGGAATGTCTATTGGCTGTCGTGCCGGTTGAAGGACGCTGCCGATCTGCGGCACCGCATATCAGCGACCTGCACCGTGCTCGCGACGTCGGTGGGGGACATCACGCCGAGCGACGATGTGGCGAATGCCGGGCAGCGTATCGGCGTTGCTTTGCGAAAACCCGGCGACGACGGCGTGCATACCTATCGGATTCCAGCCTTGACCACGTCGACGAAGGGCACGTTGCTCGCCGTCTACGACATGCGGCGCCGGGCTGGCCGCGATTTGCAGGAAGACATCGACATTGGGCTCAGTCGCAGCGTGGATGGCGGACGCACCTGGGAGTCGCCGCGGGTCGTCATGGACATGGGCGAGTATGGCGGATTGCCCTCCGAGCAGAACGGCTGCAGCGATCCGGGCATCATCGTGGATTCGCGGACCGGCGAGATTTTCTGTTTCGCGGTGTGGATGAACGGCAAACCGGGCCTTCATCAATGGGTGGGTGACGGGTCGGAGCCCGGCTTCGAGATCGGCAAGACGGCGCAGTTCATGATGGTGCGTTCGATCGACGACGGTGTCACCTGGTCGCGCCCCGAAAACCTCACTCGGCAGCTCAAGCAGGAGTCGTGGTGGTTGCTCGCGCCGGCGCCGCAGTCGGGGATTTGCCTGGCCGACGGCACGCTGGTAATGCCCGTGCAAGGCCGCACGGGTCGTGAACGGCTCGAGACGTTCGCCACGATCATGACGAGTCGCGATCATGGCCGGTCCTGGTCGGTCGGGCAGCCTGGCTACCGCGGTGGCAACGAATGCCAAGCGGCCGTTTTGGGCGATGGCTCGATCATGCTCAACGTCCGCAACGATCAGGAGCGGTTTCGAGCGGTCGTCGTCACCAAGGATCTGGGCCAGACGTGGCAGTCGCACGCGACCAGCCGCAACACGCTGATCGAACCGAATTGCAACGGCAGTTTGCTGCGGTTCGACGACGAGCGTGACGGAAAGCAACGGCCTCTTCTGTTGTTCGCCAATCCGCATTCGCAGCAGGGACGCACGCATCACACCGTGCAGGTGAGTTTCGACGATGGGGCGACTTGGCCGGATTCGCATCATTGGCTGTTGGACGAAGGCCGTGGCGCTGGCTATCCCAGCCTGACGCGGGTCGATCGCGAGCATGTGGGAATCGTTTACGAAGGCAGCCAAGCGCATCTGGTGTTCGAGAAGTTGCCGATTCGCGACCTCGTGGAGCCGGTTCGTCGCTTGGCGTCGCGCGACGTATGGCAGCGGGAGATCTCGAAAGAAGGCGTCGAGTACCTCGAGCGTCGTCGCCGGTCGCCGCCCTTTGGCGCCGCGAACTTCGATCTGGACGGCCTGCGCAAGGGGATGGGATCGAGGCAGGAGCCG
>JBIKVL010000650.1:0-3561 GCA_044356875.1 Pirellulaceae bacterium
TTATGAGCTCCGTCGAGTCCCGATTGGCGACCACTCTTGGAAAGGCCATCTCACTGACAAGCCGCGTCGATCCAACGATCGTCGGAGGATTCGTCATTCGGATCGGCGACACGGTGTACGACGGCAGCGTTCACAACCGCTTGAACCGGATGCGGGAAGAGACGCTCGTCCAGTCGGTGGAGCAACTGCGAGGCCGCATGGATCGGCTGGTCGCCGCGACTTGACATTCGAAGTGGGCACCCATCCCGCTGTCTATTGCCAACTCCGATAAGCAGAATCAAAAAAGCACGCACTGAAAAGCCAACGCAAAGCAGTAATCGCACAATAGTCAACGCACCGCAGCAAACGCATCACCGCAAACGCCAAATCGCCGAAACTTCGTCCACCAACAAGCTACTGATAAGCCACTCCAACACGTCATTAACGCGTATCTGCCGACCTTGGCTTGAAGCCGCAGCCGATTCCCTTCGGACACGGCTTGGCCCGGGACGCGAATCGCAGCCGAGGCACGAGGGATTCCATGAAGTTCAACGCCGACGAAATCGCTTCCGTAATCCAACAGGAAATTCAGACTTACGAGAGCACGCTGGATGTCCGCGAAGTCGGCGTGGTGCTCGAAGTGAGCGACGGTATCGCGCGGGTTTACGGCCTGTCGAGCGTCATGTCGGGTGAAATGGTCCGCTTCCCGAACGGCGTCATCGGCTTGGCGTTCAACCTGGAAGAGAGCAGCGTCGGCGTCATTATTCTTGGCGACTACCTGACGATCCAAGAAGGCGACGAAGTCTGTGCGCTCGGACAATTGCTGAGCGTCCCTGTCGGGCCCGGCGTCATCGGCCGCGTGCTCGATCCGCTCGGAAACCCATTGGATGGCAAGGGCCCGGTCCAATCGACGGAACGTCGAGCTGTCGAATCGATGGCCCCCGGCGTAGCCGAGCGGCAGCCCGTGCGTGAACCGATGCAATCCGGCATCAAGGCGATCGACGCGATGACGCCGATCGGACGCGGCCAACGCGAGCTCATCATCGGCGACCGCAAAACGGGCAAGACCACGATCGCCATCGATACAATCCTGAATCAAAAGAATTCAGGCGTGAAGTGCTTCTACGTCGCCGTGGGCCAAAAGGACTCGTCCGTGGCCAACGTGATCCGCGTGCTCGAAGAAAACGGAGCGATGGATTACACGACGGTCATTGTCGCCGGCGCCTCGACACCCGCGCCGCTGCAATACGTCGCTCCGTACGCTGGCACGGCGATGGCCGAGTATTTCATGTACAACGGCCAGCATGCCTTGATTGTGTATGACGACTTGTCAAAGCAAGCCGTGGCCTATCGCCAACTCTCGCTGCTGATGCGGCGTCCGCCGGGTCGCGAGGCGTATCCTGGCGACGTGTTCTACTGCCATAGCCGCTTGTTGGAACGGTCGGCCAAGCTGTCCGACGCGCTCGGCGGCGGTTCGCTCACCTCACTGCCGATCATCGAAACCCTCGAAGGCGAGGTGTCGGCGTACATTCCGACCAATGTGATTTCGATTACGGACGGGCAGATTTACCTGCAACCCGACTTGTTCTTCAAAGGCATTCGGCCCGCGATGAACGTCGGTATTTCGGTCTCCCGCGTCGGCGGCGCCGCTCAGATCAAGGCCATGAAGGACAAACAGGTCGCCGGTGGTCTGCGGCTCGCGTTGGCCGCCTTCCGCGAACTGGAGGCTTTCGCCCAGTTGGGTACCGATCTGGACGCGGCCACGCAGTCCCGCCTCGATCGCGGCTACCGCATGGTCGAACTGCTCAAGCAACCGCAATACCAGCCGATGCCCGTGGTCGACGAAATCATGGTGATTTTCGCCGGTAACGCGGGGTATCTCGATAAGGTACCGCTGAATCAAGTGCAAAAGTGGGAAAAGGCGTTTTTGGAGCACATGAAGACGTCGCGGGCGGCGGTTCGTAATCTGCTCGCGGAAAAGAAAGAGTTGAACGACGAGGTCAAGAAGGGGCTGGTTGCGGCGATCGAGGAGTTCCAAGCGATTTTTGCTCGGAGCTAACCGTTCATGCCCTCGGTTGTCGTGGCGGGAGACGCGTAACGATGAGCCAATCGCCGCCACAACCGGGATCAGGTCCGCAACCACAACCAGAACCAGAACCACAACCACAACGATGGCCGGGGGCCAATATGGGGCCCGGCCAGGAATCGGCACCGCAAGCGACAGCGGGCTCCTACGGGCCCGGCGGGCAACCGGGAACGCCTTTCGGGCCATCTCCGAGCGGACCGAGTGGTCTTCCCGGAGCGAACGGCGACGATCGGTTGTGGAGCGTGTTGTCCCACCTCTCAATATTTGTATTCGGAGTTTTTGGTCCCTTGATCGTGTGGCTCGTGCGAAAGGACGATTCGCCTTTTGTCAGCGACCATGCGAAAGAAGCGTTGAATTTCCAATTGTCGGTGTTGATCGCCAATTTGGTGCTGGCCTGTACTTGCGTGCTGATCCCGCTGGCTTTCGTGGTGTCGATTGCCGCCTGGGTTTACGCCATTCTGGCCGCCGTGGAAGCGAACAACGGGCGGATTTACCGATACCCTTACACATTCCGACTGGTTCAGTGAGAGTTTGAGGCGAGTTCATGGCGAAATCCCGAGCACTCGATAAACGTCGGAAATCCATTCGCAACATCCGCAAGATCACGCGGACGATGGAACTGATTGCCCGCGCGCGATTCAAGAAAGCGATGGACCGGGCAACCGCCGCCAGCGCTTACACGCGACGCATGACGCAATTGGTTTCCGATTTGGCGCAGTCGGGACTCAAGGTCAGCCATCCCCTGCTGGAAGGACGTTCCGAGACCAAGTCGGCCACGTTGCTGGTACTTACTTCGAATCGCGGTCTCTGCGGCGGTTACAACAGCGCGGTCCTGCGACTTGCGGTTCCCCAGTTCGCCGAATTGAAGAAGTCGGTGGCGAATGTGGAAGCGGAAGTCTCCGGCAAACGCGGCGTGGCGAACTTCAAGTTCCGCGGCCTGCCGATCTCGAAGTCGTTCTTGAACTTCGAAGACCAGCCGAAATTCGAGGAAGTCGAGGAAATCGCCAATCGCTACCTCGATCTTTACGCCACCGGACAACTGGACAGGCTGGATGTTTGCTACACGAAATTCGTCAGCAGTTCGCGGCAGACGGCAGTGGTCGAAACGCTGTTGCCGCTCGGCTCGTTGACCGGCGCCGCGACCGCGCCCAGTGCCGCATCCAGTGCCGCGTCCGCGCCCGGCGCCGCCGCAGGCGCGTCCGGTGCCGCAAGCTCGACGCAGGGTCCTTCGCTTCAATATGAATTCCTACCGTCGGCGGCCAGCATCCTGGAAGAGGTCGTGCCGACGAGCTTCAAGATTCGGCTGTTCAAGTGCTTTTTGGACGCGGCGGTCAGCGAGCAAATCGCGCGGATGGTGGCGATGAAGTCGGCCACCGAAAACGCCAGCGAGATGATCAAGGAACTTTCCACCGCGTACAACCGCGCCCGCCAGGCGCAAATCACGGGCGAGATTATGGAAATCATCGGCGGCGTGGAGGCGCTCAAAAACTAGATCG
>JBIKVL010000649.1:0-3561 GCA_044356875.1 Pirellulaceae bacterium
ACGCGTCTGTCGCTTCTTCAGGGGTGAGTGGCGATTCGAGGGTCGACAGGGCGTCGGTCGCTTCCAAGATCGGGGCTGCGTTGGGGGAGAAATCGCTGGTGGGCCCATCGCCAGCAGGACTGGATGCGGCGGGACTGGATGCGGCGAGACTGGCCAAGTCGCCGGTGGCGGCAGCCGCATCGCCAGCCGCATCGCCTGTCGCGTCGCCTGTCGCCGGCGTTTCGCGAGACGGGTTTGGGGTGGCTAAATCGTCGGCGTTTGTCGATCGAGCCTCATTCCGGGCTCCCGAGCGGGGCTCGGCGGCGGACTTCTTGTCGTTGTTCTCAACGCGGTTATCGACGCGGACGCTGATCAGGGTGCCGGAGCGTTGCAGAATGCGTCGGAGTCGGCTTCGCAGGTCGGGCCGCTCGCTGAATTGTTCGGCGAGAATATGACGAACGCCGGCCAGGACGTCGTCGACCGTCGCCAATTTGTTGGCGGGGTTGACGAGGGTGGCGGCGCGGGCGGCGAGGTCCGACGCGTTGGGATCGTGGTTGAGGATTTCGAGGGCGAACGGTTCGAGTCCGCGTTGGCGGGCCAGGGTGGCAAGCGTCTGTTTTTTGGGTTTGAACGGCAGATAGAGATCTTCCAAGTGTTTGGAAGTCCGAGCTGTCCGAATCTGGTGCGCGAGTTCGTCGGTTAGTTTTCCGAGCGACTCGATCGACTTCAGGATCGCGGCTTTGCGTTCCGCGAGTTGTCGGAGCGAGGCGACTTCGGCGAGGATGCCGCGAACCTGCTCTTCGTCGAGCCCGCCCGTGTCGTCTTTACGGTAGCGGGCGATGAAGGGCACTGTATTGCCTTCATCCAGGAGTTCGACGGTGCGTTGCACCCTCTCCAAGGGGATTCCCTGATCACGGGCGATTTGCGCCAGGTCGATGGTAATCGTCATGTCATTGGGCGCCGCCGGACGAACCGCCGCGAGCACGTTAGTGGAAGAATGATTGGGACTTACCGCTACTTGGTGGGCAATCTAGTGGTCGCCAGTGTCGATTGTCAAGCTTGTGCCCGCGTTGCCCGCTCAACCGTTCCCGACTGTTCCCCGTCCCAAAACTCGCAACATCCGGCTAACAAACTCAACCCGCACGCCTCGCACAGCCGATACCTAAGGTCACTCAGGCATAACCCTCGAAGCACACGCACGAAGGATCGCACCGATGTCCGCTCCGCGACTCCGAGTTTTCTATGGACCGGAACAGGAAACCCAAGTCCGCGTGTTGCCAGAAACCCTGCCGATGCGACCAACGGTGACGCTGCCCGTGGGAGAGGTGTTGCCGATTTTGGCGGACGCGTTGCTCGCCCGCCGCGCTTGGCTCCAGGACTTTGAAGACGACGAGATCACCATTTCCAGCGATCTCTACGAAGTCATGCTGGCTTACCAGCATTTCCGGCGTCCCTCCGCCTAGCTAGATTCCTCGGCCTGGCACCGCGAAGTTACTTCGCGACGCCCATGAGTCCTTTCCGGGGATCGACCGCCTTCAGCGCTTTGCCCGCCTCCCCCCGGAGTTGTTCGTCGATCGCTGTATCGTTCAGGATCCGCTGCAAGTCGGGAGCGACTCCGCGGGCCGGCGGACCGATGCGAGCGAGTCCCATGAGGGCAAAGCGACGGGACTGGACATCCCCGTCCATAGCGAGCTCCCGCAATTTGGCGACAATCACCGAGCTCGATGGCTTCACGCGGCTCAACGATTCGATAACCCGCAGTTTGAGCTGTTGGGGTTCGAGCGTCAGGCATTCAAGCAGCTCGGTGCCGCCGTGGGGATTCACGCGGGCGAGGGCCCGGCAGGCGATGAGCCGCAATTCCAAGTCGCTTTCGGGATTCCGCACGATCGCCGCGAGGTGTTTCGAGGCCGGTTCGCCTTGCAGTCCAAACCAAGCCTCGGCGTTGGAGACCACGGCGATATCATTGTTGCGAATGCCTGCGACGAGCGCCGCGAGCGCCTGCGGCGGATCCGCATAAGCCTTCGGATCGACCTTCGCGGCGGGTTTCGTCGCCGGCTTAGCGGACGTTTTGGCGGATTGCTTGGGTGTGGCCGGTTTGGTTGCGGCGGGACGAGCAGCAGCATCGGGTGGGGGCGTCGTTGCGTCGCCGCAGCCCGCCGCAGCCATCGCGCCGACCGATATTCCCGCGACCAGCGTTCGCCACGCGGTTCCCCTCTGAATGCGGCATGCCATGCGGCGGTCGTCCTTTCGACGTGAAGCGAACCCCTGAGCGGAACAAGAAAAATCAATCCCTTCAGCGGCACTTTAGGGCGATCGATCCGCCCTTTGTCAAGCATGCCAGCCCACTCTTAGAGCGGCGGGACGATTGACAGAGTCGCCACGTCCGGCCTACATTTCCGCAAGGTTGCGATGACTGAAATCGCCCAAAACGTCCCGCTCAAACGGGTTCTCGATATGACTACGCCGAGCGATTGCGGTACTTGTAACGCCGCGGCTTGACTTCGGCAAGCATGGCCATTTCGAGCTCTCCCGTTAGACACCAGGAGCTTGAACCATGCCCGCTGAGCGTTCGCGAAAAATTGCTGTTGACGGTTGGCAATCGCACTCCGCGCTGCCCTTTCAGAATGCAGTCAACGATCGCGTGGGTACCCACCATGCCGCCACAGTTTCCACCTCGGCTTGCATGACGGCCGCTCGCCGCCGGGACAGCAACTCCAGCGGCAACTCGTCGACGCGGCGGCTTGGTACGATCCGCGGAGCGTTCGCCATCGCGGCTGGAGCGCTATCGCCGGGACTCGTGTTCGCCCAAGAAGCGGCGAGTGAAGCCGCGGCGGCGGTGCCTGCGGCGGCCTCGGGCGGCGGCGCGGACGGCACGGTGTTGGTGGTGTGGTTGATTTCGCTGGTCGCCTCCATCGCGGCACTCGTTCAGGCTTGGCTGTTCTACAAATCGATGATGGCGGCGGACGCGGGCACTCCGCGGATGATCGAAATCGCGGGATTCGTCCGCGAAGGCGCGAACGCGTACTTGCGGCAGCAGTACAAGGTGGTCGCGGTGTTTTTCATCGTGATCTTCTTTTTGCTGGCCTATGCGGCGTTCGGATTGAAGGTGCAGAGCAACTTCGTTCCGTTCGCGTTTCTCACTGGCGGCTTTTTCTCCGGGTTGGCCGGCTGGTTCGGGATGAAAACGGCCACGCAGGCGAGCAACCGCACTGCGGCCGGAGCCCGCAAGTCGCTTAACCAAGGCCTGCAGATCGCCTTCCGCAGCGGAGCCGTGATGGGGTTGACCGTCGTCGGTCTCGGGCTGATCGATATCACGCTTTGGTTCGGCTTTCTCTATTGGGTCTGGCCGATGCTCGGGTTCGAACACCTGGGCCTGCTCGAAATCACCGTGACGATGCTGTGCTTCGGCATGGGGGCAAGCAGCCAAGCGTTGTTCGCCCGCGTGGGCGGCGGCATCTTCACGAAGGCGGCCGACGTTGGCGCCGACCTTGTCGGCAAGGTCGAGCACAGCATTCCGGAAGACGATCCGCGGAACCCGGCCACGATCGCGGACAACGTCGGCGACAATGTGGGCGACGTCGC
>JBIKVL010000651.1:0-3560 GCA_044356875.1 Pirellulaceae bacterium
AGGCAATGCCCGATCGACCATTTTCCACGCTGAGCCGATGGCTGGAAGAACCCGAGCGGGAACCACGCCTGCTCTCCGCCTGGCCAATTGCCCGCTCACCGCGTTGGACCGAGCGGGTCAACAGGCCGCTGACCGCCACGGAACTCAAGGCCGTTCGCAACTGTGTCAATCGGGACTCGCCCTTTGGAGATGAGAATTGGGTGCAGGCAATCGCGCGGAACCTGAACCTCCAGTCGACCCTCCGCCCCCGCGGAAGACCCAAAAAAGAGTCCTGACACCTTTTCCTCATCGACGCTTGATCGCCATGCCGCAGGCTATGGCTGCGTGCCGCAGGCTATGGCGGCTACTCGGTCGGGTCGGCGGGGGGCTCGACGACCCATAGGGTTTCGTGGACCGCGGGGTTCACGGTCTGGCGGCGGCCGCTCGGCCAATCGATTTCCAAGCGATCGATCGTCGCGCTGGCGGGCACGCCCCAGACCACTCGGTAGTCGCTCTGCGAGAGGTAGCTGCCGCCGCCCTTGATCAGCCTCGTTTGCGGGCCGGCCGAGGTATGCAGAACCAATCGAGCGCCAATCGCGTTGCGGTTGGAATCGCGGCCGATCAGGCGAACCGCCAGCCACCGGGACGACGCCGCGGCGTCTTGGGACCGGTTCAGCAAAATCCGCGATGGCTCGTTGACGTGCGCGATCGCCACATCCGGCCGACCATCGCCGTCCAAGTCGCCGGTCGCTAGCCCCCGGCTTTCCCAAGCAGTCGAGAAGTAATGTTGAGCCGGAAACAGCACTCGATGGAAGCGTCCTTGGCGGTTTTCCAGCAGCAGCGGCGGTTGGCGCCGCGCGGCGGCGCGCGGGTACTTGATCACGTGCCCGTTGGCGACCAACGCGTCCTCGTCTCCATCCAGATCGATGTCGATGAACGCCGTCCCGAAACCCACGAACAAGCCGCCAAGCGCCGTGATGCCAGTCGACTGGCTCACATGTAAGAATTGGCCATGATCCTCGTTGCGGTAAAGCGCGAACGCCTCGCGTTCGTAATTCGCGGCCCAGAGATCGGCGCGCCCATCATTGTTGAAGTCCATGATGTCCACGCCCATGCTGCCGTCCGGAACGCCACGGTCGTCGGTTGCCACCCCGGCCAGCAAACCGATCTCCTTAAACTTGCCCCGCCCATCATTGATATAAAGAAAGTTTTCCGTCGTGTCGTTGGCGACGTAAATGTCCAAGTCGCCGTCGGCGTCGACGTCGCCCGCGACCACGCCTAAGCCCTTGCCATCCGGCCGCAACCCCGCTTCCCGAGTCGCATCGCGGAAAGTGCCGTCGCCATTGCCGAGAAACAGCGAATCGGGCAGCGGATTGAATTCCCGCGGCCCGCAAATCTCCCGTACTCCAGGTTGCGGCCCCGGACAAAACGGATGATTGGCGGGCGACCAATCGGTGTAGTGCGCGACGTACAGATCGAGTGCGCCATCGCCGTTGAAGTCCCCCCACGCCGCACTGCTGCTCCACAGGGAATCCACTGCCAGTCCACTGGCCGCCGTGGCGTCCGCAAACGTTCCGTCACCGAGGTTCCGCCACAACTGAAGACCGCCAAATCCGGTCAATAGAATGTCGTTCCAACCATCGTGATCGTAGTCGGCGGCGGCGATCCCATGCGTGTAATGCATTGCCCGTTCCAGACCCGCTAGCCCCGCCACGGACTCAAAACTCTGTCCATCCCGATTTCGAAACAGCCCGGTCGGCAACGGACGCAGCTCGACGACTCCGCCGCCGCCGGTGACACATACATCCAATCGCCGATCGCCGTCGTAGTCGAGGAGGCCGACGCCGCCGCCGAGCGACTCGAGAATCGCGCATTGATTCGCCTCTTCACCGTTTCGATACGTCCATTGAAAACCGCTGGCCGCTTTCTCCAATTCCTGGAACGCGAACTGGCCCGGTTGTCCCGTCGCAATCCCAGTGGTTCCCCCAGCAACGACCACGCGGCTGTCGGCAGGGGCACTCGCGGGCCCGCCGTTGGCCGTCGCCGATGGCTCGGGCGGCGCAGTGGAGCCGCCACAGCCGCCAGCACTCCCAAGGACCAGCAGCCACAACGACAGTAGCAGCGACGACGGTAGCCGCGACGACGGCGGCGACGACAGCAACGACGACAGCAGCAGCGACAGCCCGCCGTGCCATGCGGCGAGCGCGTCGCGGCGACGGCCCGAGAATTGGCCGGATACGCCTCGCATCAGGAATTACCTCGAAGTTGTGGTCGTGGCCGCCGCGAGCGCCGCGCGGGCGGCGGCGTGCTGGGGATCAATCTGCAGGATGCTCGCCAGCCACCCCCGGGCATCGGTTTCGAATCCTTGGTCGCGGAGGATCATCGCGGCCTCCCAGCGAAGCTCCACATTGTTGGCGTCGTCGATCAGCCGGCGGGTCACTTCGTGGAGCCGCTCCGATTGCTTGCGGAGTTCCGCATGCCGCTGACGATGGAGTTCGGCACGTTCCGGCTGATTCGCCAACTGGTAGGCACGGGCCAGGGCGAATTGCAGTCGCGGCTCGCGGGGATCGCGTTCCACGGCCCTCTCCAAGCGAGCGACGGCCTTGGGGTACTCGCCCTGGGAAAGCTCCAACTCTCCCAGTTCCGCTTGCACGGCGCTTTGTTGCTCGGGCAGAAGCGAGCGGCCTTCGAGTCTTTGGAATTTAACGCGGGCCTCGTCGCTGCGGCCGAGCCGTCGGAGGCAAGTTCCCCAGCAGAGCCACAAATCAGGCGAGTCCGGTGGGTCTGGGCCCAGCGTGTCGAATTCGGCGAGCGCCGCTTCGACCTCGTTCATTCGCAGCAAGGTCTGCGCGAGCCGCGTGCGGCCATCGACGTGTCCAGGATGGGACGCGAGCAGTTCCCGGTACTCGGCGACCGCCCCTGGCAGATCATCCAGCCGCTCGTGGATCGCCGCCTTGAGCAACCGTGGCTTGGCCGTGCGCGGGCGCCATTCGGACCAGTACCCCAAGCTCTTCCAAGCCTCGCGCAAACGGTACGACCGAAGATAGCCCTCGGAAAGCGCCTCGTAAAACTGTTCGGCTAGATCGTCGTCGACTCCCTGTTCCAGCAACGTGGCGAGCAGAGTCTCGGCCTCGCGCGGGTCGCCCAACTGCGCGGTTAACAGCACCCGCTGACGTTTCACATCGGGTGCCGGCCACCGCAACCGCAAGGCTTCGTCGAGCAGTTGTTCGGCGCGGCGAAAATCGCCCAGACGCCGGGTGGCGACGGCGAGCGTAAAACAAAGCTGCGCGTCGTCAGGGCGGCTGCGACGCGACGTCTGCAACTCTCGGACGGCCATGTCCAGTTGCCCATCGACCATGAGCGCGCGGATCGCCGCCGCTTGCCGTTCACGCTGCCACCACAGTCCGCCCCAGACGGTTCCCGCTAGAAACGCGACGATGGCGAACCCGGCAGTCACCGTGATTCGCCATCGCTTAGCCGGCGGTTCCGATTTCGCGGAGGACACGTCGCGAACCTCGAGTCAGAGGGCGTTCCGCGTCGAGCGGGCAGCGCGGACACAACATCAATCGACGAGATTGAAT
>JBIKVL010000652.1:0-3554 GCA_044356875.1 Pirellulaceae bacterium
GAAGAGCTAGCGCGGCGCGAATTGCCGTCGTCGATGTCGTACGAGTGGACCGAAATCACGTATTTGGAAAAGCTGTCGGCCAACACGGGCATGATTGTGTTCGCACTCTCGGTCGTCTTCGTGTTCCTCGTGTTGGCGGCGCTGTACGAAAGTTGGTCGCTGCCGCTGGCGGTGATTCTGGTCGTGCCGCTATGCGTGTTGTCCGCGATCGCCGGCGTCGCCTACGCGAAGCTCGACATCAACGTGTTCACGCAGATTGGCCTCGTTGTGTTGATTGGATTGGCGAGCAAGAACGCGATTTTGATCGTCGAGTACGCGAAGCGTCGCCGGGAAATCGGCGAGGATTTGTCGACGGCGATCCAGGACGCCTGTCGTCTGCGGTTGCGGCCGATCATCATGACATCGTTCGCGTTCATCCTGGGCGTTGTGCCGTTGGTGGTCGCCACTGGCGCGGGGTTTGAAATGCGTCGAGCGCTCGGCACGACCGTCTTCAGCGGCATGTTGGGCGTGACGTTCTTTGGACTGTTTTTCACGCCCGTGTTCTTCGCGGTGATCGACCGCGCGGGCCACGCGGCCGTTTGGCGCCGCCCGCGTTGGTCCACGGCCGCTTCGATCGCTAGCCGACTGCTTCGCTGGCTCCGACTTGGTCGAGCCCGCACGGTTATCGCGGTGGAACGTCGCGAGGCGGGCCCCGTGGAGCAGGATGCGGCAGTCGCCGCGGAACGCGCGACGGCGCCGGTCATCGGAGCGGGCTCGGGGACGGGTGGCGGCATGTTCGCGGCGGGACCGCGGGACCATTCCTAGCGACAGGACGGCGATGTTTTCACGCTTCTTTATCGACCGGCCCATTTTTGCCACCGTGCTGTCCGTAGTGATCACGTTGGCGGGCGCGATCAGCCTGCCGGTGCTCCCGGTCACTCAATATCCCGAGATCGCGCCGCCCACGGTCGAGGTTTCGACAACGTATGCCGGCGCGAATTCGCAGGTGGTCGTGGACACGGTCGCGGCCCCGATCGAGCAGCAGGTGAATGGCGTCGAGGGGATGATGTACATGTCGTCGCAATGCACGAACGACGGCAATTACTCGCTGACGGTGACCTTTCGTCCGGGCACCGATTTGAATTTGGCGCAGGTGCTCGTGCAGAACCGCGTCGCGCTGGCCCAACCGATCCTGCCCGACCTCGTGAAGCGGCGGGGCGTGACGGTGAAGAAAAAGTCGCCCAGCGTGCTGATGATCGTCAATTTGTTCTCGCCGGACGGCAGCCGGGACAATTTGTATTTGAGCAACTACGCGACGATCCAGTTGCGCGACGAGCTTTCCCGTTTGGAAGGCGTGGGCGACATCTCCTTCCTCGGCCAACGCGACTACAGCATGCGGATATGGCTCGATCCGCAGCAACTGGCGATGCGCGGATTGGGCACCCAGGATGTGGTGCGGGCAATCGAGCAGCAGAACACGCAGGTCGCGGCGGGCCAGATTGGCCAGCCACCGGCGCCGACTGGCCAAGCGTTCCAGTACGCGATGACCACGCTGGGACGCCTATCGTTTCCCGAGGAATTCGGCTCGATCGTCCTGAAGACGGACGATCAAGGCCGAGTCATCCGGCTCCGCGACGTGGCGACCGCCGAGCTTGGAGCGCGCGGCTATGACCAAGTGTGTACGCTCGATCAACAGCCGTCCGTGGCGTTGTCGATCTATCAGTTGCCGGGTTCGAACGCGTTGGAGACCGCGGCGGCCGTACGGGACAAAATGCGAGAACTCCGCGATCGTTTCCCCGAGGGACTCGATTACGCGATCGTCTACGACACGACGCCGTTCATCCGCGAGTCGGTGAACGAGGTGTTCAAGGCGCTCCGCGACTCGGTGATTCTGGTCGCGATTGTCGTGTTGGTGTTCTTGCAAGGTTGGCGCGCCGCCCTGATTCCGCTCGTCGCCGTTCCCGTGGCGATTGTCGGAACCTTCGCGGCGATGGCGGCGGTTGGCTTCAGCCTCAACGCGCTCACGCTGTTCGGACTCCTGCTTGCGGTCGGCATCGTCGTGGATGACGCGATCGTGGTGGTGGAAGCGGTCGAGCATCACATTGAACAAGGACTTGCGCCGCGCGACGCCGCGATCCGCGCGATGGACGAAGTGGCCGGACCGGTGATCGCCGTCGGACTCGTGCTGAGCGCGGTGTTCGTGCCATGCGCGTTCATCACGGGCGTCGTCGGACAGTTTTTTCGGCAGTTCGCGGTGACGATCGCCATTTCTACCGTGATTTCCGCGTTCAATTCGTTGACGCTCAGTCCCGCGTTGGCGGTGTTGTTCCTGAAACCGCGAGCGGCCGGCCATGGCGAAGCGTTGCCGCGGGTCGGACTCGCCCTCATCGGATCGCTTGCGGCCGCCATGCTTGTGCCCGGCCCATGGCGCGACCTTGTGGGCGACCGCATCGTGGCGGCGATCCCAGGTATCGAGGCGTGGGCCGAAGCGAGCACTGCGGGACGGCTGGCGCTGGGTGGCGTTGGCGCCGTGGCGGGCTGGTTGCTCAGCCGGCTGGTGAATCGGCTTCTGCTGTTGGGATTTCGCGGGTTTCACTCGGCGTTCCAATACTTCACGGACGGTTACGTCGTGTCGGTACGGTGGTTGCTCCGCGGCAGCTTGGTTGTGCTGCTGTTGTACTGCGGGCTGTTGTACGTCACGAACGAACTGTTCCAGTCGACGCCCGCGGGATTCATCCCTTCGCAGGATAAAGGCTATTTGATCGTCAACGCCCAATTGCCGGACGGGGCCGCGCTCGAACGAACCGAGCGGGTGATGCGGTCGATCGAGGAGTTGGCGGGCAAGACGCTGGGAGTGAAGCACACGGTGTCGTTGGCGGGCCAGTCGCTCCTGCTCGGCGCTACGTCGTCGAATTTCGGTTCGCTGTACGTGATGCTGGACGACTTTGAACAGCGGGCGGCGAACAGGCGGACCGCGGCGGTGATCGCTGATGAACTGCGAGCGGTGTTCGACCGCGAGATCAGCGACGCCGAAGTGAACATTTTGGGCGCGCCGCCGATCGACGGGTTGGGAACAGCGGGCGGCTTCAAGATTGTGCTCGAAGACCGCACCGGCCAAGGGCTCGCGACGTTGGAGGAAGCGAGCCGCCGCGTGATCGAGGAAGGCGGAGAATCGCCGATGCTGCGCGGGCTGTTCACGAATTTCCGCGCGAACACGACATGGCTGCTGATCGATGTCGATCGGCAGGCGGTGCAGCAACTCGGAATTCCGATGGCCGATGTCTTCCATGCGTTGCAGGTCAATCTCGGGTCGTTGTACGTCAACGATTTCAATCGCTTCGGCCGCACTTGGCAGGTCAACGTGCAGGCGAACGAGCATTACCGGCGGCAGGCCGAGGATTTGAACCGCATGTTCGTGCGGTCGTCGAGCGGCCATACGGTGCCGCTTTCGGCGATCACTCGGGTGCGGGAGATCGCGGGTCCGTTGATGATCTTGCGCCACAACTTGTACGCGTCGGCTTTCATCAATGCCGATGCGGCGCAGGGGGCGAGTTCCGGCGAGGCGTTGCAGGCCT
>JBIKVL010000653.1:0-3551 GCA_044356875.1 Pirellulaceae bacterium
GTGGAAGTGCCGATGGGAATCGGCGGCGGTGTGCTGATTTCGGCCGATGTCGACGGCCAGCCGGCTCGGCTGCGGTCGGTGCAACCGCTGAACCGACCGATGCAACCGCCTGCCAACGCGTCACAGGCCGCCGTCCCCAACGCGCCGGCCAGCGGCCCTGTCCTGCCACCGGCGCTGGCGACGTTGCTGCTCGAAGGCCGCGGCGAACGGCGGATCGCGGTGTCGCTGCGGTTGCAACAAACGAGCCGCGGCGGCGTGCGGTTGGTCCAGGCCCAGTTGCCCTCGGTTCCCGCCGCGTCGCTCGACCTGACCGCGCCCGAAGCGCGGACGGAAGTCGTGGTGGGCGCCGGTGCGGCCGCGATCCGCTTCGAGACCAAAGCCGCCGACGAGCGGCTCGAAGCCGCCTTGCCCCGCGACGGCGGCTTCACGTTGCAATGGCGCCCGCAGGTGTCCCAGGGCGAGGTCGATCGCAGTCTGGCCACGACCGCCGATGCGGAAATCGATGTCCGCGAAGACGCGATTCGCGTTGTGTGGCGCATGCGGTTGGAGTTCCGCGGCGGACAGCGCGACGCCTTCGCTTTCCTACTGCCGGCCGACTACCAAGTCGAACGGGTGCTCGGCGAAAACGTGAAAGGCTGGCAAGAAAAGACGGTCCCGGCGGGACAAGCGGGAGCGGGAGCAGCGGCGGCAGCGGCGCCGCGAGTCGACGTTTCCCTGCTCAAGGCGGCCACGGACCGCGAGGAGCTCACGCTGGTGCTCAGCCGCCGCGTGGGGATCGAATTCGGCAAGCCGGCCAGTTATCCGCTGCCGGTGGTGGCGGCGGAAGGCGCCGCCTTGCAACAAGGCTCGCTGCACCTCCGCCGCAGCTTGGCGTTGGATGTCCGGATCGCCGACCTGCGGGGTTTGTCGCGGGCCGAACTGCCCGGCGAGTCGCTGAGCGAACGCGTGCAAGCGGTGGAATTGAGCCCGCTGGGACTGCGTTCCGTCGAGTCGCTGCGGTTCCAAACGGGCGCGTACTCGGGGCGGCTGGAAGTTGCGCCGCTGACCGGCGACGCCACCGCCGAACTGCGTTCCGTGCTGCGGCTGGACGAACGGCAGTCGTCGTTGGAAACCCAGTGGACGGTTCGTTCGCCCGCCAAGCCGCTGTATCAACTGCGTGCCGAACTGCCGGCCGGGCTGGAGATCGAGCTGGTTCGCTCCGCCGCGCCACTCGAGTGGTCGATCGTCGAAGCCGACGGAAAACGCGCGCTGCTGGCGTTGTTCGGCGCCGGCCAACGCGGGGAAGTTTCGCTCACGCTGCGTGGCCGCTTGCCGGCGTTGACGGGCCAGCGGTTGGAACTGCCCCGCATCGCGATCGACGCGGTCGCTTCGCAGGAGAGCGATTGGGTGGTGTTGGCCGATCCATCGTTCGACGTTCGTCCCGAACAACTGCGATCGTGCGAGCCCGTATTGCTCGACAGGGTCTCTGGTTGGCTGCGTCCCGAACAGCGGCAGCTCGCGCGGCTCGCGCTGCAGTGCCGCGGCGGCGATTACGGCGGCGTGCTGCTGTTGGCCCCGCGGGAACCGCGAGTGGCCAGCACCGTGGTCGCGAACGTGCGGGTCACCGGCCGGTCGATCGCCGAAACGATCTTGATCGACGCGCGGATCGAAGAGGCGGGTATTCGCCAATTCGTCTTCACGCTGCCGGCATGGCTGCGCGACGCGCGGATTTCGGCGCCATTGCTTCGCCGCAAGACGATCGAGCCGCTGGCGGAGACGCCCGATACGGCCGACGCCGATGGCCGGGTCCGAGTGCGGCTCGATTTGCAGGACGAGGTGATCGGCCAGTTCCGCGTATTGATCGAGCACGACCGGTTGGTCACCGACGATCTGCAGCCGGCTCCGATTCCAGCGATCGAAACGGGCCGGATGGAACAGCGCTTCGTCACGCTGGAGAGCACGGGTCGCGACGAGCTGGTTGTGGAGAAGCCGACGGGGCTCGAACCGCTCACTCGGCAACAGCAGGCATGGAGCAAGCTAGCGGCGCTGCTGGGCGAGAACATCTTGATGGCGTTCCAGGTCACAGGCGACAGCGCCGCCCCGCGGCTGACGTATCGGCCTCAGAAGCGCGAGGCGGTACAAACGGCGGGCGCTCGGATCGCGTTGTCCGAAACGGAAATCGTGGTGGACGCGGCCGGGGCCTATCGAGCGAAACAGACGTACCACGTGGACAACGGGACCGAGCAGTTCCTGGTGGTCGAATTGCCGGCCGGGGCCACGCTGTGGACCGCTGTCGTCGCCGGCACGCCCGAGCGTCCGCAACGCGCCGACGACCTCGCGCCGAGCGGTTCCACGACGAACGGCGGTTCCACGACGAAGGGCGATCCTACAGCGAAGGGTGGTTCCACGGCGAAGGGCGGTTCGGGCGCTTCCGCAACGGAGGCGACTCTGGTTCGCATCCCGCTGGTAAAGACGGCGGCGGGCGATCTCGATTATCCGGTCGTGCTGACTTATGGCGGCAAGCTGCCCGATTTGGGCGCCTGGAGCACCGTGCGGTTTCCGTTCCTCAAAACCAAGAACGTGAATGTGGAACTGAGCCGCGTGCGGTTGCGGTTGCCGGAGACCCATCAGTGGCCGCGGTTCGAAGGCACCTTGGGCCAGGTCCGGCAGCAGGCCGAGTACGAAGCGAGTTGGCTCGAGTACCAGACCGGACGGATCCGCAAGCTGCTCGATACGCTGGCTTCGTCCAAGCAAGACGCGCTGACGCGGATGCGGTCGCAATCGAATTTGAAACAGTTGGGACTGGCTGTGGAGAGTTTCCCCGCGTCCGGCGTTCCGGCGGCGAGCGACAACGAGGAGTATTCGCGGAACTATTCGGCGTTCAATTCGGCCTTGGAGCAGTCGCGGCGGACGATCGAGCAGGAGGCGCAGGCGGACGCGGAACTCTCGCGGCAGTTAGCGGTCGATAATCGCGAACGGCTCAATGGGTTGTTCTTCCAGCAGGAAAATCGCCGGGCTCGCAATGTCGTCAACCAACTGGAAGCCAATTTCGCGGATGGCGGGCGGCGGGCCGACGGCGGCGACGATTTCGACTTGCGGTGGTTCGAAGCGAACGGGCTCGGATCGGCCGCGCCGATGAACCGCGTGCTGTTGGAGGACCGATCCGGAGCTGACGGCAAGTCGCGCGAAAGCAAGGAGAACAAGGGGGAAGGCAAGCCAGCGGGCGGTCAGCAGTTCGAGCAATTGCAGGAATTGCGAAAGTCGTTGGGACAGCGTCAAAACCTTGCCATCGACGGCGTCGCGCCGCGGAACGAAGCGGTGCAAGACATGTCGCCCGGCAAGGAGGCTGGAGCGAACTCGCAGTTCGCCGGCGGCAAGGGAAAACGAGCCAGCCGGGTGATCGATGTGGAAAACGAGGTTCGTCAGCGCTATCAACAACAACTGGACAGCCAGCAGATGCAAGCCCCATCCCAAGCCGCTCAAAATCCCTTCGCCAACGGGATCGCGGTGCCGCAGTCCACCGGCGCGACCAACATGCCGGGCATGCCGGGCATGACTGGAATGCCGGGCAT
>JBIKVL010000654.1:0-3546 GCA_044356875.1 Pirellulaceae bacterium
CCTGCTCGATTCGCTGGTCGACGAGAAGCTGGATGCGGGCGCTGCCGCGGGGTCCGCGGTGGCGATTCGCGACGCAGTCGCGGCGCTGCGAGGCTGGGACGGCAATGTGGCCCCCGCTTTGTCAGCGCCTGCGATTTTCAATCTGTTTTTTAGTAAGTGGGCCCGCGCCGTGGCCGGCGCGCGATTCACGGCGGCGGCCGCCGATCTGCTGGCCAAACAGTCCGAGGGCGTGGCGAACCGGCTACTGGCCGCCGATCCACACGGCTGGTTCGCATCGGACGCGGCGCGGCGGGAAGCGGTTTGGCAAACGTTCGCGACGACGGTCGGCGAACTGACGCAACGGTTCGGCGACGAGGTGGCGAACTGGTCGTGGGGCGGTTTGCATCAAATCCCGCTGCGGCATGTGCTTTCCAGCCGTGGCGATCTCGGGCGGCTGCTCGACCACGGCGGCGGACCTGTCAAAGGCGACTCGACCACGGTCTGCAACACGGGTGGCGGTCCCGATTGGATGGCGAATATCGGGGCCGGCTATCGTTTCATCACCGACCTGGGGACCGACCATGTTTGGGCAGTGGATGGCCAGAGCCAATCGGGCCATCCCGGCACGCCGCACTACAGCGACCAAATGGCCGCTTGGTCAATCGGCGAATACCATGGGCTGGAAGTGGCGAATGGGCTAGAAGTTGCGAATGGGCTGGGAGTTGCGAATGGGCTGGGAGTGGCGAAGGCCCCGTAACACGGCAGCCTAAAGCGGCCCTTGAACCCGGTGGCGACTCACTTCGATTCGACCGCCTCCACTAATCCCGCCTCGTCGAGCCGCAAAGTATGGACGCGGCCGCGGATGGTGATCGACTCGATATGGCCGCGCGGATCGCGGGTCAGCGGCGCTTCCACGCGAGTGAGTTCCACTTGGCCGTTGTCGTGGCGGTAGAGGTAAGTTCGAGGTTGGTCCATCGAGTAGACATCGGCCATCAACAGCCATTCGTCCAGGCATCCGGGGAAGCCGCGTTGAAAGCGGTCGAGCGCGAACGCGAACATCTGCTCGCTGTTGGAAAAATACTGGTTGGCGAGCGACGCGATCGCCTCTTGCCGCGTTTCGAGAAAAAACGGGATGCCATATCTGGGCGGCGTGTAGGTCGTTTCATTGCGGCAGACATTGAGCACTCGCGATTTGCCGGGGCCAGTCAGCCAATACTCGCCCCAGGCTTTATTCCAATTCGCGGACTCGCCGTCCCATAGCTTTTGGGCCGCGAAGTGCGATTTGGTCGCGTTCCAATCGACGCCGATCCCGGTCGGTTGAAGGAATTTCACATCCGGCCCCGCCACCTTCCGCATGTGTGCCCAATACTTGCGGTTGTATTTCGGTTGGGCCGTGAACCGCGTATAGTCGACGCGATGATTCAGTTCGTGGCCCAGCACGAGGCCGAAATAGTCGTTCTGGAATGGAGTGAAATCTTTCGGAAACGGGTTTTCGCTGCTTCCGCGTTTTCCGGATTCGTTGGCGAAGATGTTCACGCCGCCGGCGTTTAGCACGTCCAGACGGGGGCCGAGGTATTCGCCAATCGTGATTACTTCGGTGACGGCGCCGATCGAACGGTCGGTCAGCAGTTCCCGCGGGGTCAGCGACAGATAGCTGTGGAGCGTATTTAATTGGTTGGATGTCGCGTGGCCGTTTTCTATGATCAGAACGCCGAAGTCGAGCAGGATATCGCGGAGCCGGCCGCTGAAACCGATGGTGTCGGCGACCCATTCCCGGTGGAGCCGCGAGTCTGGTTCGCCTTCGTGCAGCAACATGCCCAGCGTCCAGGCCTGATAAGCCAGCGACGGCACATAGGGCGATTCCCCCGGCTCATGCCGCCCGTGCCGCAGCCACCGGCCATGTTCGGACAGGTGCCGGGCGTACCATTGGCGGATCCCGCGACGCGACGCCGGCGTGTTCAAGAAACCTTGGCAGAGCCGATAGAGTCCTTGATAGAGGCCGATCCATTCTCTGCGCAACGCCTCGTCCGCTTGCATCGCCATGCCCGGATTTTGGCCGTGCGTCCGCATGAGGGCGTCGAGCCGTTCGAGTGGCCGGCCCGTCGGGACGCCGCGTAGAAAAAACAATTTGTCCTTGCGGCCGCCCGTGACCAGGTCGAGTACTCCATCGCCGTCGAGATCGCCAAAGGTCGGCGTCGCGTCATCGCCTGCAATCCGCCGGAGGTCGATCGTGTTCCCGTCGACGACCGATGGGGAGAGTTCGGTGGCGAACCGTCCCCGATCGTCCGCGATCAGCAATCCCATCGTGCCCCAGTTCATCCCGTAGGCGATGTCGACGACACCGTCGCAGTTCAGATCGAACACCGTGGGATGGACGTTGTACGAATAGCTGCGCGGTTGGCCACGCGGTTCCAACGGGCGGCCCGGCTCGAATCGCGGTTCCCGCGCGGTGCCGCTATTAAGCAGGAGCGTGATCGGGCCGGAAAAGGCGCCGGCGGCGAGGTCGATGTCGCCATCGCGATCAAGGTCTCCGCAATCGATGCGGCCGCCGCAGCCATCCGGGAGGCGGAGTATGGTTCCATCGGCCGCCTTGAGGTTCGTGGGGCGTTTGAATCGCGGCGCGCCGAGCTGCCCCTCGTTGACCAGCAGCGCGAGTTGGCTGTCCGAGTGGGCCACCACGAGATCTGGGAGTTGGTCGCCGTGGATGTCGACGAAGCAGGCGGTGGTGGACTGGTTGCCGAGCCGCAGGGGCTCGCCATCCACCTCGATCGGCTCGGGGCGCGCGAACCGACCCGCGCCTTCGCTCATCATCCGCCAGACTCGCCCGTCGCCGCCGCCGACAACAAGGTCGAGCTTCCCGTCCGTGTTCCAATCGGCCAGGCGCGTGACGGCGTGGCGGCCAAACGGCAGTGGGTCGCCCGTGCCGGCGATTTCCACCGGCGCTTCGTACACGATCGTTCCCTGGAGCGATGGGATGGGGCGAACCGGCTTCGAGCGGTCTTGCGTTGGTGGAGAGGGCGCGGCTTGAGCCTGGGATGGCGGAGCCTGAGCGGCCTGAGCCTGAGCGGCCTGAGCTTGCGCGGCCTGAGCTTCAGCGGCTTGAGCTTGAGCTGGCTTGGGGCGAGTACGTCCTGCGGAAATCGCCGAGTCGAGCAGTGAACGCAGCTTTTTGAGTTCTTCGGGATGGGCAGGGGCGACGTTGTTTTTTTCCGCGGGATCGGTCGGCAAGTGATAAAGGGCGTCGGCGGCCATCTTCTTGGCCTTGGCTCCCTTCTTTTCTTGATGAATCAGCTTCCAGGGACCTGCGCGGAGGCCGAAAGTCCCGGCCCCGTTGTCCTGTTGCACGAGGTAGTCGCGGCCACGCGCACCCGGCCGCCCCAAAAGTGCTTGGCTCACGTCCAGACTGTCGAGAAATCCATCGTCAGGAAGTTTGGCTCCCGCCAGTGCGGCGAAGCTGGCCGCGAGGTCGATTGTGCAAACCACTTGATCCGATGTGCCGGGTGGGATGGTTCCCGGCCAAGACACGATAAAGGGCGTTCGCGTCCCGCCTTCCAGACCCGTGTCTTT
>JBIKVL010000655.1:0-3543 GCA_044356875.1 Pirellulaceae bacterium
GTGTGCCGAACACGATGTGGCCCGTTTCGGCGGCGGAAATGGCCGCTTCGATGGTCGCCAAATCGCGCATTTCGCCGACCAGGATCACGTCCGGGTCCTGACGCAACGCCCGGCGGATCGCCTCCGAGAAGCTCGGGACGTCCACGCCCACCTCGCGCTGGTTGATCGTCGACTTCTTGTGGTAGTGGTAGAACTCGATCGGATCCTCAATCGTGATGATATGGTGATCCACCGACTCGTTGATGTAGTTCACCAAGCTGGCGAGCGTGGTGCTCTTGCCCGAACCGGTTGGGCCCGTGACGAGGAACAGTCCCCGCGGCCGCAACACCATCTTCGTGCAAACGTCGGGCAACCCGAGTTGCTCGGGAGTGAGCATGCTGTTGGGGATCTGCCGCAACACCATCGAGATGAAGCCGCGTTGTTTGAAGACCGACACGCGGAACCGCGCCTGGTCGCCGAACGCGAACCCGAAGTCGGCGCTACCCGATTGCTGCAATTCCTCCTGGCAACGGCTCGGCGTGATGCTCTTCATCAACGCCACCGTGTCCTCGGGTTCGAGCACTTTGGTTTCGAGCTTTCGCATCCGGCCATGCAGACGAAACACGGGCGGCTGGCCCACGACAATGTGAATGTCGCTCGCCCCCTGCTTCACACACGCCTGCAGCAACTTGTCGATGAGAATCTGAGCCATGTCCGGAACTTCCCCGCTAGGTCGAAAAACGCGATCAGAAACGCACTGGAACCGCGCACCGCCACTGCGACCCTCGTCTCTTCCGACGCCCGATTATTCGCGGCCCGCCGGGCCAGGTCGAGCGATCGGTCAAAAAGAGCCGCTCGGCGGCACCCGCCTCCATCCGCCCCGCCTACGACGCCACGTCGAACACATCCGACTCCGTTCGCTTCGCCACCCGGTAAACCTCGTCGAAGGTCGAGATTCCCTTCATGACCTTCTCCATGCCGTCCATATACAAGGTTCGCATGCCTTGGGTCACCGCCACGTTGCGGATGTCCGTCGACGACGCGTTCTTGAAAATGAGCTCGCGGATCTTCGAAGTCACCATCATGAGCTCGTAAATCCCCATCCGCCCGCGATACCCCTTCTTCCCACAGTTATTGCACCCCTTGCCCTTCATGAAGGTGGCTTTGGCCGCAATCGAAGCGGGAATGCCGGCATCCAGCAAAACGCTCTCCGGCGGTGCCCACGGCTGCTTGCACCGCGCGCAATTGACCCGCACCAACCGCTGCGCCAGGATCGCGATGACGCTGCTGGCGACCAGATAACCCGGAACACCCATGTCCACCATGCGTGTAACGGCGCTGGGCGCATCGTTCGTATGTAGCGTACTGAATACCAAGTGTCCAGTTAAAGACGCCTGGATTCCCATCTGAGCGGTCTCGGTGTCTCGCATCTCCCCCACAAGGATGATGTTGGGCGCCTGCCGCAGCATCGCGCGGATGATGCGGGCGAAATCGAGCCCGATGTTGTGCTTCACCTCCACCTGGTTGATCCCCGGCAAGTAGTACTCGACCGGGTCCTCCGCCGTGATGATCTTCTTGTCCGGCCGGTTCATCGCGTTGAGCGCCGCGTAGAGCGTCGTCGTCTTCCCCGAACCCGTCGGGCCCGTCACCAACACGATCCCGTTGGGACGCTTGATCAGGTTGTTGAAGTTCACGTAGTCGCGGTCGGCCAAGCCGAGCTGCCGGACGCCGATCTTGATGTTGTCCTTATCCAGGAGACGCATGACCACCGACTGGCCGTGGTTCGTCGGGATGATGCTCACCCGCAAATCCAATTCCTTCTCCCCGACCGTCACCTTGATCCGGCCGTCCTGCGGGCGGCGGCGTTCGGAAATGTCGATCTTCGACAGAATCTTGATGCGGGAAACGATCGCGCCGAGCAACCGGCGGGGGGGACAGTCGCGTTCGACGAGCACGCCGTCGATCCGGTAGCGGATCCGAATCCGGTCTTCGAACGGTTCGACGTGAATGTCCGACGCCCGCAACTGGACCGCTTCGCCAATCATCATCTGCACGAGACGGACGACCGGTGCGCTGTTCTCATCAACGGCTTCCGATCCACCGCCGCCGCCGAGATCGGCTTGCGTCTCCGTGAAGTCGACCGCCGTGTCGGTGAATTCCTGAAGCACCGAGTCGGACGATTCGCCTTCGACTTGGCCGTAGCAGCGGTTGATCGCCTCCGAGATGGCGGCCCGTGGCGCCAATGCGATCTCGACCTTGCGGTTGAGGATGAACCGCAGCTTTTCGACGGTGTCGAAGTCGGACGGGTCGCTCATGGCGATCTTCAGCACCCCGTCGTCCTCTTCGAGCGGCAGGATGTTGTTTTCCCGAGCGACCGATTCGGGAACGAGTTCCACCACCGATTCGGCGACCTTGACCGTCGAGACATCGACGTAGGGAAAGCCGTAGACGACGGCGATCGCCTGCGTGACTTCCTCGACGGAGGCATAACCCTGTTTGGGGATGACGTCCTGCAGTTTGCCACCCGTCGCCTGGGCGATCTGGCGCGCCTCGGCCAGCTGCGAACTGCTCAGTTTTCCTTGCTTGACAAGGACTTCGGCAAAATCACGACTCCGCGCCATGCGTCACCTTTGTTTCACGCTTCGACCGCCGCGGTCAGTCGACCGGCGGCGGCGAAATCCCCTAGTGCGTTTCCGCTCGCGGCGGCACCCGAACGGGCGCACGCATCGAAAGCCGCTGCGTAAAACATTGCGTCTATCTTCACTCGCCTCGTTCCAAGCTGTCAATCTTTCCGGCCGGTCAATCTTGCCCGGCTGTCATTTCCTGACATCCGAACAGCCGTCATTCTTTACCGGCCGCCTTTCGCGCCTGGGCGAGCACCTCCGCGAGGGTAACTTCGGCGCCGTCGCGCCGTTTGCTTTCGTCGGCCGCTTCCATAAAGGCGTAGATTTCCAGTGTTTCGGCGGCGGAGACCGGCGGCTGACCGGTGCGGAAGAAGCGGACGATCTCGACCACCAGTGGTTGGTAGCCCTCGTACGCTCCCACTTTCGACTCGCCCTTCTCCCCGGTGGCGACGCCCGAGTAGCCCTTGCCTTCGCGGAAGACGCCGACGCGGCCGCCCGCCCATTGGCCGACGACTTCGAGCGCTCCGTCGGCCGACTTGCCACGTTTCACGGACTGGCACCCTGTGCCCATGACCGTGAAGAGCGACTCGACGCCGTGGATCCCGTACCAGAATAGGTCGGGATGGGTCTTTTCCAAATGCGCGGGGCTGGACGTCTCGCAGCGGGTGATTTTGCCGAGCGCACCGGCGCGGGCGGCGAGCGTCGTCTTGCCGAACCGCAACGAGGACGACGAGAAGAGCGGCACGCCCGCCTTCTCCGCCGCCGCGTAGATCGCCACGGCGTCGGCCAGCGAGCCGGCGACCGGCTTGTCGATGAACACCGGCTTGCCCGCCTTCAGCACTGGCAATACCTGTTCGAGGTGCGGACGACCGTCGTTGGTTTCGAGCAACACGACGTCGACTTTGCCGAGCAGGGCGTCGATCGAATCGACGATCTCCAC
>JBIKVL010000656.1:0-3542 GCA_044356875.1 Pirellulaceae bacterium
TGGGCGAGCGCTCACCGGTTTGTTGGTCGAGGACAGTCCGCAGCGCGTCGTGTTGAAGACCCAAGGCGGCAAGCAGGAGGTTGTGGCGCGGGAGGAAGTCGAGGAAGTGCGAGTCAGTCCGCTGTCGTTGATGCCAGAGGGGCTGGAAACGCAACTGACCGCGACGGAACTCGCCGACCTGTTCGCCTTCCTACGGCTCGATCTGCCTCCCGACGATCCGCGAGCCAAGATCATTCCCGACCGCTAGCGAGTCGGTTTACGGAAGATCGCCCTCTTCGGTGGCTGCGCGATTCGCCGACTGTTCGATTCGGCGGCGTATTTCACTGGAAGAGATATCCGCGCGGAATCCCGATTCCGGCACCGCGTCGCAGAGCGCGCGGAGGGCTGGCGGTAGGGCGAGTTCTTCCAGCGACTGGAATCGCCCCTGCGCGACTCGGCCAAAGACCAGGAAGCGGCAGCCGAGTTGCCGGATTTCGTCGATGGCGGCGTCGCGGGCCGCTGTGTCGGGGTAATACTTGGCGATCGCGATGCGGATCACGGTGTCGGCGCCCACCAGGAACACACAGTTTGGAAAGAGTCGCGCTTTCGCGAGGAACGTGGGCGCGCGAGTCAGCCACAGCCGGCCTGTTTGCGCGAACGGCTGTGCCCGCCGAGCGATTTCGAGAAAGTCGAGTGGCGGCTTGTCGACGTTTTCGATCGACAGTTCGTACTCGACGGCACGTCCCAGATGCTCGGCCGCGAACCGCGCCATCGCGCGATGTCCGTCGTGCAACGGATTGAACGCGCCGGGGAATAACACTCGCTTCGTCTCGCCCACGTTGGCTTCGCACGGCGGCAGGCTATCCGCAAGCGGTTCGCAGGCAACGCAGCCGGTTTTTCCGAGTAGGAGTTGGGTCCAATCGGGCGGCGCTCCGACGATATGGCCGTCAAGGAGCTCATCGGTGGGCAGGCAGTCGCGAAAACGTGTCAACGCGGGACAGGCATCGAACGAGATCGGGAATCGATCCGACTCGGGACTGTCTGCCAGGTTTGTCTTGTCGATTGTCGATTGCGTTTGGTCAAGGGCATTGGACGTCGCATCGGACAGGAATGCGATCAGCAGGTCGCCGGCCAGAGTCTCTTCCTCAAAGCGGTTTCGACGACCGCTCATGAGCGTCAGCGAAACGCCGGCTGTGTACTTGGCCGTTTGCAGCGCGGCGTGGAGCCGATGGCGTCCCCGTTTGGGTCGGTCGCTCGCCAGACTGGCGGTGGCGCCGAGTCCGATGAGTTGGGAAGCGTGATCGATGTCGGCGGGGCCCGCGAGTTTCCTGGCCCGCCAGAAGGCGGCCATGGCGATAGCGCGGGCGGTGCGGTCGCTGCAATACTGTTCGGGTTTGGCGCCAAGATACTCGTCGAGCGCCGCGGTGCAGTAGGGGATGCGGGCTTCGAGGAGAAAGCGGGAGGCGCCGGGAACGGCAAGCAACGCGGCGATCGCCGCCGACCCGCCACCGGTGACGGCGATCACGCCTTGTTTCCCAGAGTCATGAATGCGGGCGATCGCTTCGGGAGATGGTGTGGCTAGCGGATGGCGATTCATCGCAGGGCTCGTGAGGAAAGGGATTTTTCACCCAATTCCTTCTCCGTCAATGAGTGGACAGAAACACGTTCCATCAGCTCCTGATCCCGGGTGGATACGCCACCACGCTTTCACAGCGGCAAGGGGCCTGAGCGAGTCCTCCTTCACGGCAGCGCGCGGCTGACGTCCTGACGTCGGCTTTCGGGCGGGGGAACGCTTCGGCTGGAATTTTCCCAACGGCCGCTGCAAGGTTTGCCGGGACCGCCAGTAGGTACTTCCGTAGAGCTTGTTGGCAGTGTCGCCAGCCAAGCGAACATCTTTGTCCCGAGTACCCACCGTGGTCTCATTGAGGAGAATGCTCATGTCGCAATTCCATCCATCCCGCACAGCCTTCCTAGGTCGTCCAGTCAAGCGATTGTCGGGCTACCTTTCCATCCCGGTGGGATCGCGGACGCATGTTGTAGCATGGCTCATCGCCGCTGCCGCCACGCTCGCCGCCATCCTACCGACGACCTCCGCCTCCGCGCAAACCACGCTCTACGTTTCCGGCACGATGCACATCGAATCGTCGCCAGATCGCTGGCCCGATCCGGTGGCGCTAGTCGACTTCTTCACGCGAGCGACCGCGGCCGGCAGCGGTTCGGGGAGAGCAACTGGAATGCGTTGGTCGGTGGGTGCCGACATCGGCTGGCTTCGCAACGAGCCGGCCGCGGCCGCCGTGATCGCGGCGACCGAAGACTTGGGGGTGGAATGGGATATCCATGCCCACAATGCGGCGGATCGGCCGGAATGCTATGTGAAGATTCGCGACCTGGGCGGCAGTCCCAATCGAGTCGCCTCGGGACTGCTGGTGTCGGAGATCGACGCGTTGCGGCGGGCGCGCACCGCTTCGGACGGAACGCGTTGGGGCGCCCAAGTGCTGTGGGGGTTGGTGGTCAGCGCGGGCCACGGTCCAGGCTCGGACGATCGCGCGTTCGGCGTCTGGCGGCCGCGTAACTCGACCGATTGGAAACGCCATGCCCCGAGCGGTTCATTGATCGCCGTGGGCGGCGGCGGCCGGACGCTTGATAGCACGACCGACTTCGCGTTGGGGTTGGCCGCGGGAACGGTAGGCCGCGGCGAGCCGATATCGAGCGCCACAATCAACGTCGCGCCTGACACATTGCGGGTGGTCGATACGACGGATGGCATCGACGAGATCGAAGCATGGGCCGACACCATGGCACTCTTACCGCTCGTGCAATGGGCGACGATTCGCGAAACGGCGGCCGATTGGGCCGCGGCGGGCGGAGTTCCATCGCGAGTCGAGTAGGACGCGAGTGGTGGCGGCGGCGAGTGAAAACAGCGGCAATTGGCAGCGGCGGCGAGTGAAGCAGATGACGAGCTAACGAAGAAGCGAGCAACGGCGGCGAATTGGCCGGGCGAATCTCGCGAGGAAGACTTGCGGGCGCTCGGGCGGATGGGGCAGAATTCAGCTCGCGAATCGGCCCACCGTGCTCGACAACCCACCAACCGTGCGATCGCTTTGCGGCGCTGCCGTTCCCATGCGATGGCGAGCGCCGCTGTTGTTTCCTCCAGCTTTGCGAGTCCTTCATGAGTGCGAATGCTTCCAGCGGAAATTCCAGCCAACCGTTAACGGGCGTGCAGTGGCTGATCTGCGCCATCGCGGCGATCGGCTTCGCCTTCGACATCTATGAACTGTTGATGCTGCCGCTGATCATCCGGCCGGCCCTGATGGAACTGGGAAACATTCGGCCGGGAACGCCCGAGTTCACTCAATGGTTCTCCATGATGTTCTACGTGCCGGCCGTGGCGGGCGGCATCTTCGGCCTCCTCGGCGGCTACCTCACCGACCGACTTGGCCGGCGACGCGTGTTGACTTGGAGCATCCTGCTGTACGCGTTTTCGGCCTTCGCCGCCGGCTACTCGACCAGTCTCTACATGCTGCTGTTCTTCCGGTGTCTTGTGTTCGTGGGCGTGTGCGTCG
>JBIKVL010000657.1:0-3541 GCA_044356875.1 Pirellulaceae bacterium
CCCCGTGATGATTCCGCTATGAAACTTCCACGCTCCGTGTCTCGTTCTCCCTGGCTTCCACGCGTTTGGGCGGACCGCTTACGCGGGTCCGAGCGCTCACGTTGTTCGCGAGTCGCCGGCGTTGCCAGTACGGCGGGTGCGCTCTCGAAGGGCGCGCTCTCGATGAGCGCTCTCTCGCTGTTCGCGTTCTCGTTGTTCACCTTTGTGCTCGCCGCTCGCCCCGCTTGGGCGGCGAAGGGGACGGACGTGACGGCCGAAGTCACGGCCGCCGTCAAGGACAACCGCTTGTCGATATCCGCGTCCAACGATGTCTTCGGCGACACGGCTCAGGGCGTGCCGAAGAAATTGCGGGTCGAATACAAGATTGGCGACGACGCGAAGTCGCAGGTCCGCGAGTCGCCCGAGGGCGGCCGCATCGAGATCGCCGCGCCGGCCGGCAAGAAACTGACGATCGTCAAGGCGTTCTACGAGCCGGCGGACGGCTCGAAGCCGGTTACGGCGGAGAACCCGCAAGACGCGCTCGAAACGCTGCCCGGTTTCCAGATCGAACATGTGTTTCGCGCGGACTCGAAAACGAATGGATCGTGGATCAGCATGGCCAACGATCCCCAGGGCCGGCTGCTGCTCGGCGGCCAGCGGAACCAGCAGATCACTCGGCTGACGCTGAAGGACGGCAAGGTCGCCAACGAGGAAATCCTGCCGATCCCGGTCACGGAAGTGATGGGGATGTTGTTCGTCGGCGACGTGCTGTATCTCAACGGCGCGGGCAAGGACGGCAAGTACGGCTTGTATCGTTGCACTGAGCCCCAGCCGGACGGCGGCTACGCGAAGATCGATCTGTTGCGGGAATGGCGGGGCGGAGCGGGCGAGCACGGCGCGCACGCGATCGCGCTCGGACCGGACCGCAAGCTGTATATCGTGTGCGGCAACTTCGTCGATGTGCCGGGCGACTTGGCGCCGACCTCGCCGCATCGCAACTATGGAGACGATCTGCCGCTCAAGCGGGCCGAGGACGGCAACGGCTTCGGCGCCGGCCGGCAGCCGCCGGGCGGCTATATCGCCCGCCTGGACCTGGATGGCCAAAACATCGAACTGTTCTCGGCCGGCCAGCGGAACACGTACGACATCGATTTCAATGCGGACGGCGAGCTGTTCGGTTTCGATAGCGATATGGAGTGGGACTGGGGCACGCCCTGGTATCGGCCGATCCACGTGTTCCATTCGGTGCGTGGCGGCGACCAAGGTTTCCGCGAAGGGACCGCGAAATGGCCCGAGCATTACCCGGACAGCCTGCCGCGATCGGCGACGATTGGCATTGGCTGCCCGACGGGTGTCGCGTTCGGCACGGGCGCCCAGTTCCCGGCGAAGTACCAGAAGGCGTTTTATATCTGCGACTGGACGTATGGCCGGTTGATCGCCGTCCATCTCAAGCCCAACGGCGCTGGCTACACGGGCGAATGGGAAAATTTCGTTGCCCCGCGTTCGCTCCGCACGGGCAAGGGCCGCACGCCGCTCAACCTGACCGATTGCGTGGTCGGGTCGGACGGCGCCCTTTACTTCTCGATTGGCGGCCGCGGGACGCAGGCGAGCCTCTTTCGCGTGACGTACAAGGGAACGGAACCGGCCAAGGCGTTGTCGGCGGCTGAGCTGCGGCACGTCGAGGGCCGGGAAGCGCGGGAGCTCCGCCAGCGGCTCGAAGCGTTCAATTCGCAGCCGGATCCGGCGGCGGTCGAGTTCGCTTGGCCGCACTTGGATAGCCCCGACCGCTATTTGCGATACGCGGCCCGGTTGGTGCTCGAACGCAACCCTGTGGACCAGTGGCAAGCCCGCGCGTTGGCGGAAAAGCGGCCGCAAGCGGCGCTCACCGCGCTGTTGGCGCTCGCCCGCGTCGCCCCGCCGGCGACTCAGCCAGCCTTGATCGAGGCGTTGACCGCGTTGCCGTCGGCGTCGCTTTCCGAAGAACTGTTGCTGCAGAAGCTCCGGGTGGTCGGCGTGTCGATCGCTCGGCAGGGCGTGCCGGCGAGCCAAGCGGCGCAGCGGCTGCTCGGCGACCTCGACCCGCTTTATCCGGCCAAATCCGAGACGCTGAACCGCGAGCTCTGCCAGTTGCTGCTGGCGTTGAACGCGCCGGAAGCGGTGGCGCGGACGGTCAAGTTGCTCCAGGCGGCTCCGACGCAGGAGGAGCAGATCGCCTATGTGATGGCGTTGCGGAACGTCAAGACGGGGTGGACCGTCGATTCGCGGCGGGTGTACATGACGTGGTGGAACCAGGGCCGGTCGAACCTCCATCCCGACTACGTCACGCAGTGGTTCCAGGATGCGGGGATTGGCTACAACAATGGGGCGAGCTTCGGGAATTTCCTTTCGAAGGCCCATGAAGAAGCGAAGTTCACGATGACGCCGGACGAAATCACGGCGCTCAGCGATGTGTTGGCGGCCTATTCGGCCGGCCAAGCACGGAAGCCGGCGCCGCCACTGAGCGGCCGCAAGCTGGTGAAGGAGTGGTCGACCGCCGACCTGCAATCGCTGTTGTCCCAGGTGGGCCAGGGCCGCAATTTCAACCGTGGCCGCGAGGTGTTTTACGAGGCCCAGTGCAGCGCTTGCCACCGGTATGGCGACCAAGGCGGCGCTATCGGGCCCGACCTGACCGCCGTCTCGACCCGTTTCAAGCGGCAGGATCTGCTGGAATCGATGACCGAGCCGTCGAAGGTGTTGTCCGAGCAGTACGTGAACACGGCGTTCGAGACGGATGACGGCCGAGTGGTCATCGGCCGGGTCGTCGAGGAATCGCCGGAGAAGGTTGTCGTCCGTCCAAACCCGCTCGAGGAAAAGACGGTCACGATCGCGAAGGGCAATATCGAGAAGCGTTCGCCGTCAAAAGTCTCGCCGATGCCAGTCGGACTTCTGAATACGTTCAACACGAACGACATCCTCGATCTGCTGGCCTACATGGAGTCGCTAGGCGACCCGAAGCATCCGAACTTCGCCAAGTAGGCGGAGGCCGGGTGCGGGATAACGCGGCTTAAGCCGCGAAGAATGGCCCCGATTCGCCGATTCGTCGGCGAAGGGGGCTTGTCAAAGAGCGGTCGGGAGAAAAGAATCGGACCTTCGCGAACTGGATCGTCGCCGACGATTCGGGCAGCGCCAGAGTGGCGGAATGGCAGACGCGCTGGATTCAAAATCCTGTGTCCTCACGGGCGTGTGGGTTCGACTCCCACCTCTGGTACTTAAAATGGCGAGAAGAAATCTTGCCTAGCTTCTTGGCTGGGTGTCTTGCTGCCGCAGTATCTTAGCGCGTCCGGTCCGCTCGTCGTTTACCGCCAATACCGTTCAATGTTCCGTAAACAATTGCGGAATAGAAGTTTGCGTCGCGGTTTCGCGGGGCGGTTGGAACCCGATCGTCAACAGTGCTATGGCACGTTTTCACGGGCGGTCAATCGTTGCCGATTCTTTGGCCGAAGGCCAATCTCACCGTAGCCTAGGGCAACGCCCTAGGACGGTTGACCGCCCCATCACAATTGGTTGGCTGAAAGCCAACCTC
>JBIKVL010000658.1:0-3536 GCA_044356875.1 Pirellulaceae bacterium
CCTGTTAACGCGTTTCAAGAGTTGGAACGGCGATGAACGCCGGATGATGCGACGCGCCGGCCGAGTCCACTTGACCCGGGCCACTCTTGCGACCCTGTTGGTGTCGGCAGTCGTCGCCGGCGGTTGGGCGGCGCAACGTTATATCGCCAACCGGGAGGCGGAGAGCACTCGAAGCGTCATTCGCCAAGCTTTGGCTTCGCTTGAGCTATGCGAGGGCGAAATGGTGCAAGTGGCGCTCGAGAAACTGAACCGCCATCCCGCGCCGCTCGTGCAAGCGGAGATTGACGCGCGGCTCACGGACAGCGCGCGGTCGACACCCCGCATGCCCTTGTTGTTCGGCCGGGCGCGGTTTGGTTCGCCTCCGATCGAGGAATTGGTTTTCATGTCCATGACCGCGCCGGGGCGGGAAGGCGCAAATTTTGTGCGGGCACTGCAGCCACAGCGGGAACGAGCCTTGGAGGTACTGGGCGGCGTGGCCAGCTTGCTCGATCAACCCACGCAATCGCACCCCAAAGCGCGGCTCGCGATCCTCGCGCTGTGTCTCGGAGACGCGAAGCTGGCCGAGCAACTCGCAAAATTGGGGCCCGACCCGGCGGCGCGGACGTCGCTGATCGCGCAGTTCGGCGAATTCAACGCTTTGATCGGGGTACCGGCGCGAGCGATCGAGCAGTCGACGGATGTCGATCTGCGATCGGCGATTTGTTTGGGCATCGGTGGAATGAAAGAACCTCCACCGCCCGAAGAGTTGCGGAAGGAGTGGGCGGCCCGGTTGGCCGCTTGGCATACTGAAAGTCCTTCTGGCTCGCTGCACAGCGCCTCCGGCTGGGCGCTCGGTCAGTGGAAAGCGCTCCCCGAACCTAAACCCTCGAAGGATGGCCCGCAAACGGACCGTGATTGGTTTGTCAACTCGATCGGCCTAACCTTTGTGCGGATCCCCGCCGGCACGACCACTCCCAAGGACGCGGAGCTGCTGGAGGAATTGAGCGATGTGATGAAGCAATTGCGGGTATCCGGAGATCTTTCCGCGACCATGGTCCCTGCGGAAGAACAATTCTGGATGAGCGACAGCGAGGTAACTGCGAAGGCTTTCTACGAGTTTTTTACCGATCCGCAAGTGCCCGAATCGGACCGGCTCACCACCGGCAAGCTCAATGACGAAACGCTTGAAAACGCGACAGGCCCCGTTCCCATGGATGGGATCACCTTCGCCGACGCGGTGCTTTTCTGCAATTGGCTCAGCCTTAGGGAAGGCCGCACGCCGTGCTACAGCCGAACTGGCAAGATGATTTTCAACACAGGAAAGAATGGCGATCGGTCCGCGGATCTGTGGCGATTCGTCCCGGAAGCGAACGGCTATCGGCTGCCATGGACGGCCGAGTGGATTCGGGCGTGCCGCGCCGGCACGGTCACGCAGTATGCGTTCGGCAACCATGACGATCGCTTGCCGGATTACGGCGTGTTTTCCGGGAATAGCAACGGCAGACCGGCATCGATCCGCAGCAAACGATGCAATGGCTGGGGCCTCTTCGACATGCACGGCAACCTTATGGAGTGGTGCAATGATCGAACCGAACGCGACAAATACCGCTACATCGTCCAGGGAGGCTGTTTCTCGAGCCGCTCCGACGATTGCGGAGTCCTGGCAATTCGCGAAGAAAGCCCCCGCCGAGGCGCCACAAGCCGCTCGGCGCTAATCGGTATTAGGCTTGTGATCCGGCCTTAGTTTTGCGTCGATTCGGCGACACGCCCCTTACCAGCTCACTTCCACGCCCAGAGTCGCTCCGTGGAAGAACACGCCACTTGTCGAATCAATCGCGATAGAGGTTTCCGACGGCCGGGGCACACCGAACTGGTCCGAGGCCAAGGCCACGCCGTCGACCCAGAGCAACTGGTAGCCAGCTCGCACCAGGATGTGTTCGGTCAGGCGGAGGGAAGCGTTCAACCCGATGTCGCCGACGAAGGCTAGCGGAGTGCGCTCCGCAGATTGATCACTATTCAACGCTGGGATTTCCAAAACCATAAAGATATAGCGGGATTGCGAATCATTCCCGTACAACCCCGCTTTCGCCCAACCGTCAAGCCGGATTCGACTGCGGTTCACCAGGGACGCCTCGATACCCACTTGTCCGCCGTACAGGTCATTTCTGGTGTCCACCTGATGGTGGAAAGCGAGGCCTTGTGTAAGTGCGAGCGACTCTTTCAGATGGACATAGCGGAACCCACCTAACAACGTCAACCAATCTCGCGTCTGGCGTCGGACGTTGATCTCCGCGCTGCGCAGGATCGAACCGTAGTCGGCCGTGACTGAATGCGGAGGCTGGGAAAAAACGACGGAACCACGCTGTTGAAAAACCACGGCGGAAGATTCGGTGTCGACGGGGCCAACGGAGGCATTTAAGGAATCGATCTGCAGGTATCGCATGTCGATATCCCAACAATCATTGAGCCGGCGGATCGCGCCGACCTCAAAGCCCGTTCGAAATCCAAAATGGAAATCGTTCGCGTTGATGAGCGAGGGGCCACCGGGAACGAATGCCAGTGTCGACGCGGTCGGGGTTGAACGCTGCAAAATAATCGCGCCGCCGCGGAAGACCCACAAAGGATCCGCGTGACAGTTACACGTCGGATCGCAATCAAACCCTTGGCCTGAATCACCGTTCGGGATGTCCACAGCGGAACCATTCCCAACGTTGTCGGTCGCCATCCTAGCGCTGATCGGAAGCAACGAGTCCGGCGACGGTTCACTTACTCCGCCTGTCTCGTCGACGCCGTCAACGGCTACGACCGGTGATGGGGATGGCTCAACCGCCGCGACGATTCCCGTGAACGCGACAACAAGGGTCAACGCCCCAAGCCGCAAGCTCAATGCACTCATGATCCGTCCATCCCTGGCTGGTTGTGTTTTTTCAAAAAGCTTCCCGGTCGTTCCGCGCCGCAAACACCGCCGCCATGCTCCCAGCTAATCGGGACTGCACGATCGGAAAACAGGCAGGCATTCCGCCTTCCCTTCTTCCCTTTCGTCGACACAATCATTCCCGCGAAGAAGCGCCGTGGCCCGGGGCAGGACGACCCCCAGTCGCGGCAAAGTCCACGTGATCGTCGCAGGCTCGGATGTTTGCCCTTCGCGACGAAGGCAAACCGGTCGAGGGGCCATTTTTCCACAGCCTTGAAGCAGGTTGCGAACCCCTTTGTGCAGCGGCGGGCCCACGTCAGCTTCTGCGAGGCTCGGTTGGCGGTGAAGAACGTCAATAGGAGATTTGGCGATTCCCGTGGTAAGCTGCGGCAACCTGATGGACAAGCGAAGCATTTTTTCCCTGGGGAGCCACGGCATGGACGCCGATTACGACGCGTTGGAGCAAAAAAAGTTGGAGCTTTTGACGCAATTGGCGGACCCGGAAGTCCAGCAGCAGCGGCGACGATCCAGCTCGCGGCTGAAATCCGTTCGTTCGACCGCGCGGCACAGATGATGCGGCAGGTGTCCGGACATAGCCCATCGGCCAAGACAATCGAAAGACGGACTCGCCGAGTCGGTGCTG
>JBIKVL010000659.1:0-3535 GCA_044356875.1 Pirellulaceae bacterium
TCGGTGAAGTTTTTGGCGATCGGCGACCAGAGTTTGCCATCCGCCTCGACGCGGAACCACGCCAGCCCCTTGGCCCCGAAGTCGCGTTTCACGAACTCGGTCAGCTCGTCCAAGTCTTTCCGCGAGTACCGCGCGGCGGCCTGGGGCGCGTTGAGCGCCCGGACGCGGCCGCCCGCCTCGACCGTGCCTTTAAAGACACGGAAATCGGTCTCGGCGGCGAGGTCCGAACAATCGACGATCTCCATCCCGAACCGGAGGTCCGGCGCGTCGTGGCCGAAGCGCTCCATCGCTTCGTCGTAGGTCATCCGCGGCAACGGCAAGGTGAGTTCCAACCCCAACAGCTCTTTCGCCAACCCCGCCATCAGGCCGTCGATCATGCCGATGATGTCGTCCGCCTGCACGAAGGACATTTCCAGGTCGAGCTGCGTGAATTCGGGTTGGCGGTCGGCACGCAAATCCTCGTCGCGGAAGCAGCGCGCGACCTGGATATAGCGGTCGAAACCGGCCACCATCAGGATCTGTTTGTACAACTGCGGCGACTGCGGCAAGGCGTAGAACTTGCCCGGATGCACGCGGCTTGGGACCAGGTAATCGCGGGCCCCCTCCGGCGTGCTGCGGCCGAGGATCGGCGTCTCGACCTCGAGGAACCGGTGTTCGTCGAAATAATCCCGCATCGACTTGATGATGCGATGGCGCAGCACCAGCGTTTGTTGCATGGGAATGCGGCGCAAGTCGAGGAACCGGTATTTCAACCGCAGATCCTCATTTACCGCGATTTGCTGGCCCGGAGTGAACGGCGGATTATTGCCCGAATTGAAGACTTGCAGCGACCGCGCCCGCAGCTCGACTTCGCCCGTTTCCAGCTTCGGGTTGATGGTGCCCTCGGGTCGCAGCGCGACCAAGCCATTCGCCGCGATCACATCTTCCGATCGCAGCTTCTTCGCTTGTTCGACCAGCTCCGCGTCCCGATCCGCGACGAACACCACTTGCGTCTTGCCGTAGCGGTCGCGCAGGTCGATGAACACGGCGCCGCCCATGTCGCGGACCGTGTCGACCCAACCGCAAAGCGTCACTTCCTGTTGCACGTGGGCGGCGCGCAAATCGCCGCAGGTGTGTGTCCGAAACACGCCGTAATCTCCCTAAGCTTCATGATGCGTAAGGCCGACATTGTACGGTTCGAGCCGTCTGCGGGGAAGGTTCGTCCGTCATCCGACTCGCGGAGAACCGATGTGGGTGGCCATGCCGTCGCTCGCCGCGACTCCGCTAGAATGGTGGACCGCGGGTGGCACGGCTGGCGGTGCCGGAAAAAGTCGAGGAGGCGGTCCGTTTATGTCGAACTTATTGATTCGAGCGTCCGCCGGGTCGGGCAAAACATTCCAACTGTCGAATCGTTTTTTAGCTCTGTTGGCGCGAGGGGAACCCGCCGACACGCTCTTGGCCACGACGTTCACGCGCGCGGCGGCGGCGGAAATCCAAGACCGCGTGTTGTTGCGACTGGCGGTCGCGGCGCTGGACGCCGAGGAATTCGCCAAGTTGAACCGGTCGCTCGCCGTGCCCGGATTCACGCCCGAGGCGTGCCGCGCGCTCTTGTCGCACACCGCCAGGAACTTGCACCGCCTCCGCATCAGCACGCTCGACAGCTTCTTCATCCAAATCGCGCAAGGCTTCTCCTGGGAACTCGGGTTGCCCGCCGGGTGGCGGATTCTCGATTCGCTCGAAGACGCCCGCCTCCGCGAACAGGCGATTGCCGCCGTGCTCGCCGACGACGATCGCGCGACGCTCAACCGGCTTGTTCAGTGGCTGACAAAAGGCGACGCCCAGCGGAGCCTTGGCGAGCTACTCAACGAAACCGTCAAAACGCTGTACGAGCTATTCCGCGAAACCGATCGGGAAGCATGGCGCCGCATCAAACACAAGCCGCCCCTCGACGATTCGCAATTGAGGGCCTGCATCGATGCCATGAAACGCCTTCCGATGCCGTCCAACAAAAATATCGTCAAGGGACATCAGCAGGACATCGCGCGGGCCGAAGCCGGCGAATGGGAAAAATTCGCCGCCACGGGCATCGCTGGCAAAATCGCCGCCGGCGAAATGTCGTATTACAAGTGGGAGTTTCCCGATGAACTGATCGAGGCCTACACGCCGCTGCTGGCGCACGTCACCTCGTTTTTTCTCCAGAAGGTCGCGCGGCAAACGCAGGCGACCTACGAAGTGCTGGAGCGGTTCGAACAACACTACGACCGCTTGAAGCGCCGGGCGAAAGGGGCGTTGTTCAGCGACGTCACCCATCTCGTGGGCAAGTGGCTCTCCGCGCGGGACACCGCGCCGCTGGACCAAGTCGCGTTTCGGCTCGACGCCCATCTCAATCACCTGTTGCTCGATGAGTTCCAAGACACCTCGATGCCGCAATGGCAAGTGCTGCGGCCGATCGCCCGTCGCGTCACCGAAACGCCGGCGAGTGGCTCGTTCTTTTGCGTGGGCGACACCAAGCAGGCGATCTACGGGTGGCGTGGCGGCATTGCTGAAATCTTCCAGGCGCTCGAGCAGGAATTGTCGGGACTCGAGCAGCTCCCGCTCGACCAGAGCCGCCGTTCCTCGCCAGTCATCATTCAACTTGTCAACCGCGTGTTTCGGGACATGACCCAGCACAACAACCTGGATCGCTCGCAGAGCGGCGTCCACGGTTGGTCCAACGACTACCCGGAACACACGACCGCGATGTCGCACTATCCGGGCTATGTGGCGCTGGAAACGGGTCCCGAACTGGCGGCGAACGACGAGGAGGAAGAGAGCGGATCCGGCGGCTTTAGCGCGGCGGCTTCCGGTCCGGCCGCCGGCCTCCCCGACTTCGGCTTTGCCGCCGACGACAAGCCGCTGCTGACGTACGCCGCCGAACGCATTCGGCAGTTGGCCGCCCAAGCGCCCGGCGCGAGCATCGGCGTGCTAGTCCGCAGCAACGAGACCATCGCCAAATTGATCTTCCGGTTGGGAAAGCTAGGAGTCGCGGCCAGCGAGGAAGGCGGCAATCCGCTCGGAGATTCGGCGGCGGTGCAGTTGGTTCTGTCGGCGCTTGAATTCGCCGACCACCCAGGGCACTCGATCGCGCACTTCCATCTTCGCAATTCGCGGTTGGCCGCCGATCTGGGCTTGCCCGCGCACCGCGGTTCGCCGGCCCGCTTTGCGGAAGCGGCCGCCGCCATCCGCCAACGACTGGTCCAAGTGGGCTACGGCCGCACGCTGGAACAGTGGGCAAGCTTGCTGGCGCCGGACTGCGATGCTCGGGAATGGCGCCGGCTGTGCCAACTGGTCGCTCGCGGCTACGTCCATGACCGCGTCGCGACGCTCCGTCCGAGCGATTTCGTGGGGACGGTTCGCGTCGAGCGGGCCCCGGATCCATCGGCGGCCGACGTCCGCGTCACGACGATCCACAAATCGAAAGGCTTGCAGTACGACATCGTCGTGCTGCCGGAACTCGATACGCCCCTGATCGGGCAAGCCGACAGTTACGTCACCGGCCGCGATGGCGCGACCGGCC
>JBIKVL010000661.1:0-3531 GCA_044356875.1 Pirellulaceae bacterium
CGATGCAAGTGAACGCGGGCGCTGGCGCGGACACCCTGAACCTGACCGGAACCGTGAACACCAGCGGCGCGATTACGCTCAATGCCGGCGCCGAAAATGACACGGTGCTGTTGAACACGCAGATCGGCGGCGGTTTCGACTCGATGACCGTCAATGGTGGCGATGGCGACGACCATATCACGATGACCGAACTGCCTAATTCGGTCGGCACCACGGAAAAGGTCACGATCAACGGCGATGCCGGCAATGACACGTTGACCGGCCAGGCCGGGGTGAACGCCTTCGTCGTTTCGAGCGCTGGCGGAGGCACGTTGAACCATGTCACGCCAGGAAGCAACAACACGTCGACGCCAGCGATTCGGTTCGCCACGATGGAAAACCTGCAGTCGAACGCTTCGAACGACTCGTTCACGATGGCCACGGGCGGATCGGTCACCGGCACTATCGACGCCGGGGCCGGACAGGACTTGTTGGATTACTCGGGACGGTCGTCGGTCGTGGACGTTAATCTTTTGACGGGCAAGGCCACTGGCATCTTCGGCGACGCGGTCGGCGGTATCGCCACGCAAGCCACCAATGACAGCTCGATTGAAGACGTCTATGGAGGATCCGGAGCGGATACGATCATCGGCGATACCGCGGTCAACACCATTTTCGGTAATGCCGGCGACGATATCATCAATGCCAAGGCGGGCATCGATAGCGTGCATGGCAATGCCGGCAACGATGTCATCCAGGTGCAAGGCACCGAGGCCGAATTCGACACGATCTTTGGCGGAACGGGCGCCGCGGGAGACGGCACCGATTTCGACACGATGTTGAATATCGCCTCGAACGCGTCTGTAACGCTTAACGCCTTCAACTTGACGTTCGACAGCTTCTCGAACAGCATCGACCTGTACAATGGAAGCGATGGGGATTTGCTCGGAAACACCGGCAGCAACACGCTGCAGTTCGGTTTCACCAAGGTGATCAATGTCAGAAGTAACGGCTCGCCCGGCCGCACGATTTCGGGTGGCGATGGCAATGACAACATGACCACGGCGTTCGATAACAGCGACATGACGACATACGACGGCGCCGGTGGCACCGACACGGTCTACATCGTCATGACGCCGCAGCAGTTCGACTACATGACCGATTCCGACATCACCGAACTGAATGCCTATCTCCGCGCCCCGGCCACCTATCAGTACCAGACCAATCCGGTTGGTAGGTTTAGCTTGACCATTGACGTGCCCGCCCCTGGAATCGACCTCTTCGTCACCACTCAAAACTTCGAGGTCGCCTACATCACCGTCTTTGACGACGGATTGATTACCGACATCACGACGTGCTTCACGCCGATCCTGAATACGACGCAGATCATTACCGGCAGCGACGATCCGGCGGCCGGTGACACGTCGTTGTCTGGCACTCAGGCCACGGACTTGATCTTTGGCCAACGCGGCAACGACACCATTTACGGCGACCTGGGCAATGACTGCGTGTTCGGCGGAGCGGGCGATGACGTGGTCTACGGCGGATCGGGTGGCGATCTGCTCGTGGGCGGCAGCAACAACGACACGTTGTACGGCGGTCCCGACAACGATCGCTTGCTGGGCGCTAGCGGAGCGGACATCCTCTACGGCGAGGATGGGTTTGACGTTCTCGATGGCGGGCTCGACAACGACACCCTGTATGGCGGCATGCACGACGATGTGCTCCGCGGCAACAGCGGCGCCGACAGCATCTATGGCGAGTCCGGCTATGACACGATCCAGATCAGCGGCGACGAGGCGGTTGGCGACACTATTCGCGGTGGCAGCCACTCGGATTTGATCTTGAACATTGGGACGGTCGCTGTGACGATCGACAGCTTCAACGCGGTGACGACCGAGATCGAGAACTGGTCCAATAACGGCCAGAACCTGCTCGGCACAAACGTCGCCGACACCTGGGATTTCCGCGGTCTGCTCTTCTCAGCCATTGGCACCATCAATGGCATGGGTGGCAATGACAACATTCAAGGCTCGAATCAGCGCGACACGATCGACGGCGGTGACGGAGACGACACGTTGTTCGGCAATGTCGGGAGCGACACGATCTACGGTGGGGCGGGGATCGATCAGATTAACGGCGGGCTCGACACGGACTACCTGTATGGCGGCTCGGGGCAGGATACGATCACGGGCGGCGATGGCCGTGACGAGTACCACACTTATGCCGCCGACACGGGCTTCGACGTGATCACCGATTTCGCGTTGTACTCGGATTACTTGGTGTTCCGAGCCACCGGACTCAATTACTCAAGCCTGCAGTTCGTCTTGCCATCCGGTCAGACCTATACCAACGTCGACCTCGGATTAAACAACACACGATTCCGGCTCAATCGCTGGCGCCGCACGGTGTCGTCGACGCAGGCCTTGTTCCGATCGTAGGCCCCGCCGGGTATGCAGGCGGTTGTTTCATCAGTCTCCCGCCCGATCCGCTGACGCGGATCGGGCGGCGGCGATGAACCGCCGCAGGCGATCACCGTCCTTCACGCCGGGCGACTGTTCGACGCCGCTGGCGGTGTCGACGCCTGCGGGTCGAGCGGCCGCGATTGCGGCGGCGACGTTGTCCGGGGTGAGTCCGCCGGCGAGCCACATCGGCAGGCGCGGCAGGCGTTCGCCGATCGTCTTGAAAACGGCCAGATCGGCGCGCTTTCCCGTCCCGCCGTATTCGCCCGCGTCGTAGGCGTCGACAAGCAGCGCGTCGAGCGGCCGGCCGGCGGCCGTTTCATACGCCGTTACCCACGCCACAACGGCGTCGACATCCGCCAATCCGCGACACCGGACAGCGCGCCAGACGGCGGTCACGCCCGCGGTGAGCTCGGCGCCGATCGACGGCCGTTCGTCGCCGTGCAGTTGGACGACGTCGAGCGGCACGGAGGCGGCGATGGCGAGAATCTCCGCGGCGGAATGATTGACAAAGACGCCCACCAGGCGGGCTCGGCCGGCGACCGCCGCGGCGATCGCCTGAGCCGTCGCGAGGTCGATCCGCCGTTTACTGCCGGCGAAGAAGTTCAGTCCGAGCGCGTCGGCGCCGGCTTCCACCGCCGCCACGGCGTCCGCCACGCTTGTGAAACCGCAGATTTTGACGCCGGTCATGGTGTGGTTCTCATGTTTGAGTGCGTGCAATGTAGCGATTCGGCTCCAAGGCTGGTGCATGGCCGGTTCTAGGCGAATCCGGCGGGACCCGAACGAAAACCGGCCGCTGGCGCGGAGCCGGCTGATGAACCAGAAAACTGGTGCCAGGCGCAGTTCGGTTTTTCTGGATTGACGTGGTGCTCGGTGATCGGGCGTCAGCGGTGATGGGGCACGTTTTCGCGCATGGTTCCGCGTCGCCGGATTTTTGGCCGAAGGCCAAACTCACCGTAGCCTAGGGCAACGCCCTAGGACGGTTGACCGCCCCAACACAATTCGTTGGCTGAAAGCCAACCTCACCGTCGCCAATGGGAAGGATTGGCGAGATTCAACGAATTGCCGCAAAAATGGGTCCTTGCGAAGC
>JBIKVL010000660.1:0-3531 GCA_044356875.1 Pirellulaceae bacterium
CGAGCCGGATTTTGGGACCGGCCAAGTCGACCAGGATCCCGACCGGCCGGCCCATGGCTCGGCTGACTGCGCGGATGTCGGCAACGACGGCGGCCTGCTTCTCCGGACCGCCGTGCGCCATGTTCAAACGGAACACATTGACGCCCGCCAAGATCAGCTCCCGCAACTGCTCGGGCGCACGGCAGGCCGGGCCCACCGTGGCGACAATTTTCGTCCGCGAGCTCGCGAGTCGGGACGTGGCGTTCGACGACAACGGGCTCTCGGGGTGGTTCGACTTGGCGTGCATGGAGAACATCCTTGATATTTGGGGAGAAAAACGACAACGCCGGGCATCGCGTCGAACGCGTTCCCGGGTATGCCGCCGCGCGATGCCGCCTCACTTCACGCGTGACTGGGAGATGACTCGGAGTTGACTTCGGGATGACTTCGGGATGACTAAGGAATGAGTTCGGGATGACTTGGGGATGCTTAGGAAAACAGTCGGCTGAAGGCAGCGCGGTAGGCCGCCTCGTGTCGTGGAAACAGGTCTTGGAAAGCCCCGTTGTCCGCCGCGCCGTGTTGGAACCGCCGCTTGGGAAACACCGGCATCGACAATCCGGTTACCTGCTCCACTCCCCGGCGGACAATATCGCCCTTGAGCGCGTAGAGCCGATCGTGGTTCCACTGGGTGAGTTCGATGAAGGGAATCCCCTCGGCCACTTCGATCACGTTGGGAAGCGCGAACGGACTGAAGCCCGTGAAGCCGAAGTGGCGGGCCGGCGCGTAGCTGCGGACATGCCCGCGGCTCTGGCCGCCCGAGTAGACGAGCGAATGCTTGATCGCCTGCACGCCCCACCCTTCCTGATAGAGCATCATGTTATTCAGCACGCTGCGGATCGTCAGTTCGGGGTTTTCCTCGATCGGATAATCCTTGAGATTCTCGTCGCCGCCGTCGCCATCGACCAGGAACTTCCAATCGGGATAGCGGGCGCGAATCCCTTGGCACAACGCGACCCCCATCGTCGCCGCTTGCACGTCGAGCAGTTTGTAGTCTTCGATCACTTGGATCGCTCGGCGGAAGTCGAGTTCGCTTCGGGGCATGTCGATCACTTCCAGCACCCACTCGATGTCCAAATGCTGGACGAACTGGAACGCTTGCTCGGCGTCGGCTCCGCTGCCGTCGACGCTCAGCGTGAACGCCTTGAGCCGCGCCGGCGATTGGCCCTGGGTCAGGAGCACATGATGGAGCACGGCGAGCAACGCGCCGCTGTCGACGCCGCCCGAAAACAGCACGCCGATCGGTTCGCGGCGGTCGATCGTTTCCAGCCAGCGCCGGCATTCCTCGGCGAGCGTCCCGATGTACGCGGCCCCGATGGCGTCGAGATCCACCGGCAAACGGTTGCGGCGCGGCGCGAAAAAACGCGTGTAGACCGGATTCGGATCGGGGCAGCCCAACAACGCGATCTCGACCAGATGATGCGCTGGCGCCATCCGCGAATACGAAGGATGGAATTGGTCGTCGAGCCGTTCGCTGGCGAGAAACGCTTGCAACTGGTCGATCCGTTCGGCGACGACCAGCAGCGGACCAGCGGCTTGCTTGGCGAGAAAGTAACGCAACGGCCGGCCGATCGACCGCGCCATCCGCACGGTGTGGCCGCGTTTCGCGACGATCGCGAACTGGCCATCGATCGCGCGGACGCGGTCGACGTCGCCTGACGCCACCGCCTCGACGGCCTCGTCGGCGGTCATGTTCAAGAGCACGTTTCCGGCCGGATCGACCAGGTTCACCAGCCGCTCGACAGTTTGATAGTTGTGCATGCGGCGGATTGTAGCAATCCGGTCAACTGTCCGCTGCCGAGCGAACCGGGTATGCCGTCAGCGCGAGGCGGAAACGGCATTCCGTCACTGGGGTAAACGGGCCGCTGGATTGACCCCGGCAACTCGCTAACGCATCATGGCGCACCACTTGGACGGCGATCGCTGGCGGGCGATCCGCCCCTAAAGGCGAAAGCCGTTCGGATTTTGATCCTTAGTTCACCGTTAGCTCCCCGTTCCCACAGAGGCCCGCGTTCCATGGCGAATTCACCCAGCTTCGAAGCGCCCCATCCCGGTTCGCCGGCGATGCCGCGTTGGTCGACGAACGAATTGCCGCCCGCGCCGTTTTTTACTTGGCGGAATTGGGTGGCGATGATCGGACCGGGACTCGTCATGGGCGCGGCGGCGGTGGGCGGCGGCGAGTGGCTGGCGGGACCCGCGGTCTCCGCCAAGTACGGCGGCGCGCTGCTGTGGGTCGCCACGGTCAGCATCCTGTTCCAGGTGCTCTACAACATCGAGATTTGCCGCTACACGCTGTACTGCGGCGAGCCGATCTTCACGGGCAAGTTTCGAGTCCCGCCCCATCCGATGTTCTGGCTCTTCTTTTACCTGCTGCTCGACTGGGGCTCGCTGTTCCCGTATCTGATCGTGAACGCCGCCGTCGCCATCGAGTCGATGTTCATCACGAATTTCGACCCCGACGGCGCCCACAAATGGATTCATCGCGGAGTGTCGTCGGCGATCTACGTGGGGCTCGCCTTTCCGCTGATTGTCGGCGGCAAAGTGTACAACTCGCTCAAGGTCGTCATGTCGATCAAATTGATCACCGTGTTCGGCTTCCTGTTCATCGTGGGCGTGTTCTTTTCGCAACCCAAACATTGGATCGAGATCGCGAGCGGCCTGGTCAAGTTCGGCAATGTGCCGATCGAGGCCGGCGAGGATCGCAACGGCAACGGCGTGCTCGACCCGGGCGAGGATTTCGACAGCGACGGACGCCTGGACGTAGTCGAAGCGAAACTGCCGGCGTCGATCGACACCAACGACGACGGGAAACCGGACGCTTGGGAGAAGGATGCGAAGGGGAAAGAAATAAAATTCGAAGACGCCGACGGCGATGGAAAACGCGATGGCGCGAACGTCGAAAATCTCTTCGTAACGCTCTTCCAGGAAGGACGCTTTCCCAAGGTCGATCTGTCGCTGGTGGCGTTCATCGCGGGACTGGCGGCGATCGCTGGCAACGGCGGCCTTACGAACACGCCGATCAGCAATTTCACGCGCGATCAAGGCTGGGGCATGGGGTTCCATGTCGGCGCGATCCCCAGCGTCGTGGGCGGCCACGGCATCACGTTGTCGCACGAAGGCTCGGTGTTCGAGGTCAACGAAGCCTCGCTGCCGCGTTGGAAAAAGTGGTACAACCACATCGCCCGCGACCAGTTGTGCGTCTGGATGGGAGCGTGTTTCATTGGCGTGGCGTTGCCGAGCATCCTGTCGGTCGGCTTCATCCCGCGCGGCACCGATGTGGATCGTTCGAAAGTCGCTTCGCTGACATCCGAAGGAGTGGCCACGGTGGTTGCGGACCCGCCGTCCGGAATTCTCGGGTCGAACGCCTTTTTCAAACCGTGGGTCTCCGGCCCGACGGCGGCGAGCCTCTTCCGGCAAGCGACGCTCTTCTGCGGCTTTCTGGTGCTGATGACCAGCATGATCTCGACGATGGACGGCTTCGTGCGGCGGTGGGTC
>JBIKVL010000027.1:0-12520 GCA_044356875.1 Pirellulaceae bacterium
CAAGCCGCGCGTCGACGGGCCGAGTCCCGGCTGTTTTGCCGCCGGACGCGGGGCCGGCCGTTTTACCCGTCGACTCGGGCTGGTTCGCCGCTGCCTGACTGGCTGATTTCGCGTTTACCGTAGTCGCCATTTCCGTACCTGGAAAAATGCCAAGCCGAACAACTGATCGAACCGCGCTTGAACCGTTGAGCCGGCGCCCGCGACGCGGCGGCCCCGTCATGAACCGAAGCAGTATAGCGCGGACGCGGTCCGCAGGTAGACGCGGCCATCGAGCAGCGCGGGGGTGGCGTAGGTTGGTTCACCGAAGTCGGCCGTGTGCAGTGGCTTCCATTCGGGTTCGGCGGAGACAACGGTGAGCTGCCCTTCCTGATTGAGGAAGTAGATTTTGCCGTCGCCGGCCACGGGAGACGCGTAGTAGTTGTTGGTTTTGGGGAGGCGGCCGGTCTTGGACGCTTTGCCGGTCTTCGCGTCGAGGCATGAGACGATACCGCCATCTTTCACGGTGAACACCAGTCCTTGGTAGGCCAATGGCGAGGCGCAGAACGGAACGAACCGGTCGTGTTCCCAAGCGACGTGGGTCGAGGTGGCGTCGCCGTTCGGCCCGGGATTGATCGCAATCACCACGTTCCTGCCCCGTTCGAACAGATCGCGGAAATAGTCGTACTCGGCTTGATCGAGCCGGTCGTTGTTGTCCCGATCGACCTGGCCGAACCGCTGTTTGATCGGCCCCTCCGCGAACTCGCTCTCTTCCAGCGTGCCGTTTTTATTCGCATCGAGCTGGCCGATCACTTCGCCGAACGGCGCCACGCGGATCGGGGCGTCCTTGTCTCCGCCGGCGGCCCAGCCGGCGACGTACAGCCGATTGTCTTCGCCCAAGGCGGGCGTCATGCAGACGGTTCGCGAGATGCCGCGCACCGTCCAGGCCTCTTGGCCGTCTTCCAGGTTGTAGCCGACCACGCGCAGCGTCGCGGCGACGACGATCTGACGTCGGCCTTGGTTGTTCCAAATCACCGGCGTGCAGAAGTTTCGCGGGAACTCGCTGCGGTCCGTTCGCCACAGCGTCTTGCCGGTGCGTTTGTCGACCGCCATCAGGAACGAACCCGTGTCGTGATCCTGGCAGAGGATCACGCGGTCGCCTTCGATGATCGGCGAGCTGGCGGCGCCGAAGTCGTTGTTGAACGGCCCCATGGTTTGTTTCCACAGGAGCTTGCCGTCGCGGTCGTGGCAGAACAGTCCGCTCGAACCGAAGAAGCTCACGACCCGCTCGCCGTCCGTCGCCGGGCTGCTCTGCGCGTGGCTGCCGATCTGATGGATCGCTTCGAGCTTGGCGTGGGGCACGTCCACTTCCCACAGCGACTTGCCGGTGGCGCGGTCCAGGGCGAGCACCACGAGCCGTTCAGCCCGGACGCCGGTGAGGAAGATGCGGTCGGCGGAGATGGCGGGGGACGAATGGCCGGGCGGGAGCGGCGTTTTCCAGGCCGCTTTCGCGTCCGGTCCGAGCTCGGCGGGCAGCGGGTGCGAGCCAACGGCGCGTCCCGAACTTTGCATGCCGCGAAACAACGGCCATTCGCCGGCCGTCGCTGCGGCGACGTAGCTGGCCACGAGGGCGACAGAGAACAGCGTGGGAAACGTGGCTTTCAGCAGCCCTACGGCCAGACGCGCCGCGTCTCGAGGCGATGTCCGGAATGAAAGCCGTGGCCGTATCGAAGGCCGCATCGAAGACTGTAACGAAAGCAGCATCAAAGGCCGCATCGAAGGCTGCATGGTCGAGTTCCTTGGCGCCGGGGTGGCTTGGACGATTCCGTCGCTAGTTTAGCTGCTGGCCTGGGACGCGGGGCGGGGCGTTGGACGCGGCGCGGGGCGTTGGACAGGGCGCGGGGCGTTGGACGCGGCGCGGGGCGTTGGACGCGGGCCGGGCGTTGGACGCGGGGCGGGCGCGGGTTGGCCTGGATGGCTTGTCGAGCGGACGTCGAGCCGGATAATCAGGCGGGGATGGGGTGGCGTGGGGAAGCTGAACCGGGTTTCGAGGCCGAGTGGATATATGGTCGCGAATGATTCCGCGGGGAGCGGCACGGACGATTTCGCTCAATGCGCGACGTATTTGAAGGCGTTGGGGGACCCGATTCGTCTGCGGTTGGTGCGGGCGTTGCAGCATGGTCCGATGACCGTTTCGGACCTTGCAGAGCTGCTGGACACCGAACTTGCGAATATTTCCCATCATCTACGGGTGTTGTTCCATGCCGACTTGGTGACGATCCGCAAGGATGGCAAGTTCAGCTATTACGAGTTGAACCGCGAATTCATCGCCAATCAGGCGGTGGCCAAGACGCTCAATTTGGGGTGCTGCAAAATCGATCTGCGGACCTAGCGGATCCGGCCTAGGTTTTCCGCTCGGGCCCGTGGTAGACTTGGAGTCCTCGGAGGAAACGACTACGGTGCCGCTCCTCGGCGCCAAGCCTATGTCAGGTCGCGATTGTCTCGCCCGTCTAGCTCAGGCCTCGCCGGCCGTGTTGCCGTCGCTCTTGTTATGCGACTTTGGCAACCTGCAACGTGAAGTTGAACGGCTTGAAGAAGCCGGCGCGGCGGCTCTTCATTTGGATGTGATGGACGGCCTGTTCGTCCCCAACATGACCTACGGCATGCCGATTGTGGCCGCCTTGCGGCGTCTGACTCGGCTGCCGCTGGATGTCCATCTGATGATTGAGCGTCCCGAGCGGTATTTGCGGGAGTTCCGCGACGCCGGGGCGGATCTGCTGACGATTCATGTCGAGGCGACGGCCGATCCGGCCGCTGTGCTGGGGGCGATACGGGACATGGGCTTGGGGGCGGGGTTGGCCGTGAATCCGGGCACGCCGCTCGACGGCGTGGAGCAGTGCTTGGAGGCGTGCGATTTGGCGCTGGTGATGAGCGTGCCGGCCGGTTTTGGCGGCCAGCCGTTCGACCGTGCGGCGCTCGACCGGGTTCGCCGGTTGCGGCAGTTGGCGGGCGACCGGTTGTTGCTGGAAATGGATGGCGGCATCAACGACGCGACGATTGCCGATTGCGCGGCGGCCGGGGCTCAATTGTTCGTGGTGGGTTCGGGGATCTTCCGGGCGAGCGATTATGGAGAGGCGCTGCGGCGCCTCACGGCGCTGGCGGGCTCGGGCAAGCGATAGGCAAGGTGTATGTCGAGTATTGTGTTGATTCGACCTGGGGCGACCGACTTCGACGACCAGGGACGGATCAAGGGCACGCTGGGGATTCCGCTGAACGAACGCGGGGCGGGCCAAGTGGCGCAGATGATCCGCGATCTTTCGCGGCAGGGGATTGCGGCGGTCTATTCGTCGCCGTGCCAGTGTGCGGAACAGTCGGCGGCCGCGATCGCCGCCGGCTTGGCGGTGCGGTGGAAGACGGTCGACAAACTGGCGAATGTGGATCACGGGCTGTGGCACGGCAAACGCGTGGAAGAGGTGCGCCAGTGCCAGCCGAAGGTTTATCGACAGTTGCAGGAGCATCCGGAAACGGTCTGTCCGCCGTCGGGCGAGCCATTCGCGGACGCGCAGCAGCGAGTGCTCGGGGCCGTCGAGAAACTGCGGCGAAAACACGGGTCGGAGACGATCGCGTTGGTGCTGCCCGAGCCGATTTATTCGGTGGTCCGCAGCGAGTTGCTCGGGGTGGAATTGGGCGACCTCTGGAAAGCCGAATGCGAATGCGGCGGTTGGGAGGCGATTCGGTCGGAGTCGGCGAGCACGCTGGTCCGTGGTTAATGCCGGGGCTAATCAGGAAATTACTGTACAAATGTGATTGACGTTGTACGGGCGTATATTAGAATTCGCCTGGACGTCAAGATCTTCCTGAGTGGCAAATTCGCTGGCGTGCGCCGGCCAGACTGCGAGGAACAGAATGTCGAGCTTGGAGCAACTGACGGAGCGTCAGCGGGCGGTGTACGACTTCATTCGGGACAAAATCGTCAATCGCGGTTACGGCCCGACGGTCCGCGAAATCGGCACCGAATTCCAGATCAGCTCGCCCAATGGCGTCATGTGCCATTTGAAGGCGTTGGAAAAGAAGGGGCTGATCAAGCGCAGTCCCAACAAGTCGCGGGCGATCGAGTTGTCGCGGGGGATGGCGGAAAGCAATGACGAGCCTGGCTTGCCGCTGGCGGGGGAAGTCGCGGCCGGTTTGACGCATTTGGCATTCGAGCAGGACGAGCGGATCGATTTGGGGGCGTTGTTCCAGAAACGGAACCTGTTCGTGCTGAGTGTCCGCGGCGATTCGATGATCGAAGCGCAGATCGCGGACGGCGACTACGTGGTGGTCAAGAAGCAAAAGACGGCGGAAGCGGGCCAAATGGTGGTGGCGCAAACGCCCGAAGGCGAAGCGACTCTCAAATTCTGGTTTCCCGAAGCGAAGCGAATTCGCCTGCAACCAGCCAACTCGAGCATGGAGCCGATCTACGTGCCGCGTGCCGAGGTGCTCGGAGTGGTCGTCGGAGTCGTCCGGAAACTGGCCGGCTAAGGCTGGCCGGCTAAGACAGTGACCTGGTTCACCGGCAAATGGAATTACGCGGAATGTGAGTTCGCGAAAGGTGGATGGCGATGTTGCGCCGCTCGACACCGCATCGGAGTGCTTTCATGGTTTTCAGCCGTTCGCCCCGTTTTCATCCCTTCAGGACGCTGTTCTTCGCGGCAAGCTTGGCCGCGGTGGGACTTTGCGTGGCGAGTGGTTTCGCGCTGGTGCTTGCGCTAGTGCCCACGCTGACCCCAGTCCTGGCGGATGACGGCGCGGCCGAAGTGAAATCCGTGGAATTCGTCTATGAGACGGCACCGTTTCCGCAGTGCCATGCCGCGACGATCGCCGAGACGCCCACAGGGCTCGTCGCCGCTTGGTTTGGCGGGTCGGCCGAAGGTCGCTCCGATGTCGGCATCTGGTTCGCGCGGCGGGGAAGCAGCGGTTGGACCAAGCCGGTCGAGGTGGCGACCGGTGCCGAAGGGGTGAATGGCGCCGAAGGGGTAAATGGAGCGAAGGGTGACAACAACCCGAACTCGGCCAAGCGCTATCCGTGCTGGAATCCCGTGTTGTTTCAATATCCAGATGGACCGCTGGCGCTCTATTACAAAGTTGGTCCGAGTCCAAGTCGTTGGTGGGGAATGGCGATTGAATCGACCGACGGCGGCGCGACTTGGTCCGCCCCACGGCGCCTGCCCGACGGCATCGCGGGGCCGATCAAGAACAAGCCGATCCTGCTGAGCGACGGCCGGCTCTTGTGCGGTTCGAGTACCGAGGATCAGGGCTGGCGCGTTCATCTGGAAGCGACGGCGGATCGCGGACGCACTTGGGAACGCACTGGGGCGCTGAACGACGGCCAGGAGTTTGGCGCAATCCAACCGACGATCCTCCGCACGGGTGATCGCGGCCTGATGATCCTTTGTCGCGCTCGCGGAGTGGGCAAGGTGCTGGCCGCCAGCTCGGACGACCTGGGACGGACCTGGTCGAAGCTCGAGCCGATCGATGTGCCCAATCCCAATTCGGGAATCGACGGCTTGACGCTCCGCGACGGCCGCCATCTGTTGGTTTACAACCATACGCCCAAAGGCCGCAGCCCTTTGAACGTCGCGATTTCCCGCGATGGCCGCCAGTGGCAACGCGTGGTGGAATTGGAAACGGAGCCCGGCGAGTATTCGTACCCGGCGGTGATTCAATCCGCCGATGGCCAGATCCATATCCTTTACACATGGCGCCGCCAACGGATCCGCCATGTTACGCTCGACCCCGCCAAACTCGCGACGCGCCAATAGGCGATCCGCGCCGAGCCGTTTACCGCCCCGTCGTTTACCGCCGAGCCGTAGGCGACGGCTGGTATGGCGCCGTGAATCCGCTCGGCTACGGCGATTTCGCGCCCTAACTCGCCACTCCCTCTAATCCCGCGAGCAAAAGCGAGCCAACCCGGACACAGGTCGCTCCTTCCTCGATCGCGATTTCAAAGTCGTCGCTCATTCCCATCGAGAGCTCGGACCATTCCAGCTCCGGCGGAGAGACTTGGGCCAACTGATCGCGTAACTGGCGGGTGGCGGCGAACTGAGCTCGCTGACCAGCCGCATCGCTCTCCAGTCCCGACATCGCCATCAGTCCTCGGACGCGGATGCCATGGAGCTGTGCGAGTCGCGGTAGCAGCGGTTCGAGTTCCGCCGGCGCGAAGCCGTGTTTGTTCGCGTCGCCCGAAATGTTCACCTCCAACAACACATCGAGTTTACTGCGGGACGACGGGGCGTCTTGCGTTTCCTGCATGGGGCGACCCGCCGTGGCGCCTGTTGGCTTGCCGCTGGCGGGTCGCAGCGCGGCGTCGCTGGCGGCTTCGAGCAGTCGCAGGCTATCGCCGGCGTGCAAGCAGTGAATCCATGGCAACGCGCGTTCCACCTTGTTCCGCTGCCAATGTCCGATCAGATGCCAACGCGGATGATCCGGGCCTTGCAAAGACTCGGCGCGTTGCCACAGTTGTTGCGGCCGGTTTTCACCGAGGTCGCGTGCGCCGGCCGCGAGGAGCGCGCGGATGTCGTCCAGCGTTGCGTATTTGGTGACCGCGACGAGCCGGATCGAGTCGGCGGTTCGGCCGGCCAGCGCCGCGGCCCGCTCGATGCGGCCGCGAACCTCCGCCAGATTGTCAGCGATGATCTGCTCGCGGCGCCGCATCAGGGCCGATTCTCCCGCCGCTCGAGGCTTCGATACGAACGAGGGGTCGAGCCAACCCATCGGTCTGCAATTCGCATGCGAGGAAATTGGACGAAACGTTTTGGCCCAGCAGCGTGCGGTTCGCCTCGGCGCCCAACGCTCGATAGAACGTCCACTGCTTGCGGCCGAACTGCACTCGATAACCGGCCGCCATGTCCAGCGTCACGATCTTGAGCGACTCGGCGACCGTCAAGCGCCGCCAAGTGAACGGCTGCCGCCCAAGGCGTGGATCGGCCATCACGAACAGCGGCGCGTACAGCGCTTGGCCGTCGCGTTGTAAACGCATCGTGAGCCGCCCGTCGTTGGCGGCCAGGGTCCCGGACGACGCTTCCGCGCGCCACTCGGGCAACGCCAATGGCAGGACTATGGCCCGGCCCTGACGCGTTTCCAACCGGCCTTCGTGCGAGTCGGCGGCGGGTTGGAACGCCGCGTTCGCGGCCAACTGCCAGGAGCCGTGGTAATCGATATGCGCCGGCTGCTCGCCCAAGATGGCGTCCGCGAGCAGGCACCACTTGGCCGGCCGGTACAGCAGCAGTTGGCGTTGCACTCGCCAGTCGTCTTCCAGGTACAGTTCCCATTCCCAGTAGTCGACCTCGTCGTCGGAAAACCATAGCACTTCGCGCCAGGGGGCCGTGGCGGACAGCGGGCGACCGTTAATCGCCAGCCGCGATTCCCATTCGCCACTGATCCATGTTTGGCGGCCGGCCACGATCGAGCAGGACGACTGGTGGTGAACGAACGACGCCGCGACTTGCAGAGCGGCAGACGTCCAATCGCCGCGCATCACGGCCAATCCCGTGCCTTCAGCGTAACATGGCAACAGCGGCAGCCCAGGCAGTTCAGGCGGTTCGACCGGATCGCGGGAAGCCGACTTTCCACGTCCACCAGAGTTGCCGCCACCTTTCGGCGTGCTGGAAAGCAAGCCCGCCAAGCGGGCGGTGGCCCTCGTTTCCTCATGCGGAACCCGTTCAAAGGCCGCTTCGAGCAACTCGGGAGACGGCAGGCTGCCGTTGCGTTCGGGGAACAGCGGTGCGCCGTCCGTCCGTACCAGCCGGCACAATTGCTGGACGAACCGGTCGAATTGCTCAATCAGGTTGTCTGACCAAGCGTCCAGCGATAGCCGTTCACGATGGGCGAAACACCGAGTCCAACTGGCGAGCAATAACCAGATGTCGTCCAACACGGTGGCATGCGGGACGCCCTCGGCGTCCATCCACATCGGCCATGATCGTTCCAAGGCGGCGGACGCCGCGTGGTCGGCTTCCGTCGAGCGAGCCTGATCGTGTATCTGGCGGATGTCGTCGCCCCGCCGCAGGCCGTCGCCGCCGAGGGCATGGTCGAGCACGCCACGGAGCAACGGCAGTTCGACATTCCACCACAGATCCATGACGGGATCGTCCGTGACCGTATCCGTCCAGGCGTCGAGCCGTTCGCGGAGGTCGGATCGCACGCTCGCTGCCCAAGGACAGTCGGACGCGCCGGCGAGCGTCACCCAGGCGAGCAACGCGGCGGCGTCCGGTCGTGAGACAAGCGGCGTGCCGGGGTTGTGGAGCCAATGTTCGACGCAGGCCTGCGGATCGCCACCGTCCGCCGCTCGGCCACGACCCTTCGCGGTCCGCGCGGCGGGGCGAAGCGGTTCGATCGTCCGCGTAAGCTGAGCCCAATCGGCGTCGGACATCCCCCAGCGCAAGGCGGCGACAAGTTGCTTGCTGCTGGCGGAGCTCATGGGGAGGTTGGCAGTCATAGCAACCGAAAAATCAATCGTCGTCGTTCGGGATGAAGTGGGACCGTATAATACCGACCGTTGTGCGGTTCCTTCAACGAGACTGGTTTGTCGGAGTTTCGGACGCCATGCGCTTTTCCTTTTCCTCCATGCGTTACGCCGTCGCGATTGCGGGCGCCCTTGCCGTCATCGCCGGCCTGGGTACCGCTTCGCTGTCGGTCGCCGTGCTCGGACAACCGCCCGCCGCGAACCCGCCCGCCGCGAAGTCGCCGGCGCTTGAGGACGAACAACCGGTTGCGCCGAAGGCGGTGACCTCGAAGGGGGCGACTTCGAAGGGGGAAGCGGGTAAGGCGGAAGCTGGCAAGGTGGAAGATGCCAAGCCCGAGGCGACGGCGGACGACGCGCCGACGGCGGATGGGAAGGGGAAATCAGGTCCCGCGATGCCACCGCCGACCGGATTCGATAGGGTCTCGAAAGTCTACGAGGTTTGGATCCATCCTGGACGAAAGATGGTGGCGGTGGATGGCCGGGTATGTTTGAACCGCGGGCCGCTCGAAATGTTCGCCTGTCCCCAGAAGACCAAGGAACACGAATCGATCGTGGCGGTGTCGAGCGATGCGATGACGGTTCACGCGGCGTTGTTAGCGGTTGGCGCCAAATCGGGGAATCCGGTGAGTTTCAATCCGGACTATAAGCCGGCAACCGGCAGTCGCATTGACATTCAGGTGTTGTGGACTGACAAGACGACGGGGCAGCGGCAGCAGGTGCCGGCTCAACAATGGATTCGCCATTCGCGGACGAAGAAGCAGCTGGAATACAACTGGGTGTTTGGAGGCAGCTCGTTCTTTCTGGACGAGGAGACCAAGAAGCAGGTTTACCAGGCCGAGTCGGGCGATTTGGTGTGTGTCTCGAATTTCCCCACCGCGACGCTCGATCTGCCCGTCGAGAGCAGTCAAGCCAACGCCGATTTGGAATTTGAAGCGTTCACCGAGCGGATCCCGCCCGTGGGCACGCTCGTCCGGCTCATCTTCAGCATCGGCAAGCCCTAATTAGGTAACGGTCGCCGCTCGACACGGGACCGTCTTCGCACCGCAGCGTTCGACTTATCCGGGAGCCGGATTGCCAGTCCATTTACTGTTTCCGCTGTTTTCCAGCGTCGTGTTTGTGCTCGGGATGGTGCTCGGAAAGCGTGCCATCACCGCCGGCGCGAGCCCCTGGACCAACACCTTCCTGGCGAATATCTGGCTGGCGGCCATCTGGGCCACGATTGGCGTCTGGCGGGGCGACTGGCTGCCCGCACAGGCATGGTGGCAAGCGGCTTTGGTGGGAATGGCGTTCGTCGGCGGCCAGATGTTCAGCTTCCTGGCGTTCCAGCATGGCGATGTTTCCGTCGCCACGCCGATCTTTGGCACCAAGGTGGTCATCGTCGCGTTGTTGCTCTCGATGGTGGGTGACGAACCGGTGGGGACGCGGGTTTGGGTCGGGGCCATCCTCGCGTCGCTGGGAGTCGCCGTCATGCAGCGGGGCTCGATGGTGAGCCGCCCGCGGACCATCAGTCCGAAGCCGCCAGATGTCGCCTCCGGGTTGCCGGAAAACGCCTCGCGGGATACTCGGCCCAGCCCCGTTGCCCAGGGGCTATGGCGAACGGTCGCCACCGTCGGTTTGGCGCTTCTTTCCGCGACCAGCCTGTCGTTGTTCGATGTCGGCGTGCAGCGGTGGGCACGGCAGTGGGGCGCGAGCGCCTTCCTGCCGGCCACCTTTATGGCGGGCGGATTGCTCTCGTGCGTGTTCCTGCCATGGTGTGATCGGCCAGGACGGGTGCGCAGCCTCGGGGTTGTCCGGCCGCTGACGATCGGGACCTTCCTGATCGCCTTGCAAGCGCTCAGCATGTCCTATTCGCTCGGGAACTACGGCGACGCGACACGGATCAACATCGTGTACGCGCTGCGGGGATTGTGGGCGGTCGGATTGGCGTGGTTCCTAGCGCGGGCGTTGGGCACGAGCGAGGCGAACCTGCCCGCCAGCGTGTTCGCTTGGCGCCTGGGAGGCGCCCTGCTGCTGACCGCCTCCGTCGCGATCGCTCTTTGAGAAGCGCCTCGCGCGTGTGGGCAGAAAGGAGTTGGCCACGGACCAACACGGAGAGGCACGGAAGCAGATGGAAGGCGATAAGACCAGGAACCGATGGAAGGGGTTAAACCACGGATAGCTCGGATGGGCACGGATGGCCTATGGGGTCTTACGTCCTTGTCCTTTCCGTGACTTTCAGTGTTGGTCCGTGGCTAAATATGGGTTTGGCGGCACCCAAGGTTTATTCGGCGTGGGCTGGAGCCACTTGTTTCCGCGGGTCGATGAAGAGCCACAGAACGCCGCCGCAAATGAGCACCAGCGCGTAGATTTGAAACGCGGGATCCCAAGCCGCTCGACCTGCCAATTTCAGCCCTTCGTTGTATTCGACATAGTAACCGAGGAATACCTGCGAGATGGCGCCGCCCGACAGGCCGACCATGTTGCAAAGTCCGAACATCGCCCCCAAATGCCGGCCGCCGACATCCGACATCGCCGCCCACCACGCCGCCAATTGGATGTAGGCGAAGAAGTAGCCGATGGAACAGAGCGAAACGGCGAACAGCGGCGAGTCGACGTAGATACTGGAGCCGACCAGGATGCCCGCGACGAGCAGACCGACGGTGCCCATCAGCCCCAGCGCTCGACGGCGGGAGCCAAGCTCGCGGGTCAGGATGTCGCCCAGGTAGCCGCCAAGCAACACGCCGGTGGCGCCGCACAAATAAGGCAAGGTTCCCAATAGGCCGGATTGGCCTTCGGTCAGCCCACGCCCTTCCTTGAGATAGGTGGGAAACCAGGAAAACAGCATATACGAGTAGAACGACGAGCAGGCATTGGCCAAGCCCAGGAGGTAAATGTTGTGGTTCGACAGGACGGCGGACCAAGGAATCCGCAATTCGGTCGATTTCACCTGCGACTCGACGCGCCCCATCGCGATATAACGCAGCTCGGCCTCGTTCACCCCGGGATGCTCCTTGGGGTCGTCGTGGAAGAGCCAGCGGAACAGCGCGATCCAGACCAAGCCCAGGGCGCCGAAAATCACGAACGACAACCGCCAGCCGATCGCGGGACTGGAAATGAAAAACGCGGTGACCCATGGGGCCGTCATCCCGCCAATCTGGGCGCACGCGCTGATGAGCGCTTGGGCCGGCCCGCGGCGCCCCGGTGGGAACCAAATCGAAATGACCCGCGCCGCGTTCGGTAGGGCGCCCGCTTCGCCAGCGCCAAACAGGAACCGAATCAGCAGGAGGAGGGTGAAACTGGTGACCGCGACTCCGGAAGCGATCTCCCAAGAGAACTTCCACACGGCGCCCGTGAGCGCTGTGAAGAGCGACCACCAGAGCACAATCCGGATCAAGACGCGGCGGGAACCGTAGCGGTCGCCCCAATGCCCGGTCGTCGGTTCAAAGATCGCGTAGGCGATCTGGAATGCCACTCCCACCCATCCCCAGTGGGCCTTGGAAATGTCGAGTTCCTTCATCATGACGGACGCCGCTTGGCCGATGCAGATCCGGTCGATGTACAGCACAAACGCCAACCCGCACAACAGCGACATCACCGTGTAACGGACACGGGTGGGCGACTCGGGGAATGACGCGTTCATGGTCGCGCTCATAGCTGGCTCGCAAGGGAAATGGACGTGGAACGCGGCCCAAGACTAGCCGCTTGCCCTGCCCGTCGCAACCATCAACGCTCGACGATCGGCCGCTTCGCGATCACCGCACCTCCGTCTTCCAGGGTGGGCCATCCGTAAACTTCGGTAAAGCGACACGGAAGAACTCGCTCGGGCCGCCCTCGTGAGCCGCCTGTCTGGCACAATCGTCCTTGGCGCGAATTTCCGGCGCCGCGTCTACTCTGACGGAGACTCGTCCATGCGTCGCTCATCATTACCCGCCCAAATTCACGGCCGATCCGCGCTGCTCGCCGCCACCATGCTCGGCATCTTGCTGCTCGCCGCGCCCCACCGCTCGCACTCGGCGACGTGGTCCGAGTCAGAGACGCTGGCCGATACCAACGGCAAACGGC
>JBIKVL010000662.1:0-3523 GCA_044356875.1 Pirellulaceae bacterium
GGATTGAACAAGGGGCGGCATGGCCCGAACTGAAGATGAAGGTGCAACGGGAAGCCGCTGACTACGACAAACTGCGGAAAACGCACTGGTCGTGGCAACCGATCGGCCAGCCCGCGACGCCCTCCGTACAAACCATGGCTTGGCCCCGCGATTCCATCGACCGCTTTGTCCTCGCGCGGTTGGAAGCCGAGCGGCTGGCGCCGGTCCCCGACGCGGACAAAGCCACGTTGATGCGGCGTGTGACCTTCGATCTGACTGGCCTTCCGCCCACCGTGGACGAACTGCGGGCATTCGCGGCCGACGACAGCCCACAGGCGTTCGAGACGGTCGTGGATCGGCTGCTGAAATCGCCCGCCTTTGGCGAACAGTGGGCGCGGCATTGGCTGGATGTCGCCCGCTACGGCGAGTCCACTGGACCAAGCCGCAACATTCCGTATCCGCACGCGTGGCGGTACCGCGACTACGTGATTGACGCCCTGAACGCCGATATGCCGTTCAACCAGTTCGTCCGCGAACAACTCGCCGGCGACCTGCTAGCGGCAGCGAACGACGCGGGTGCGAGCGCCGAGGCGAGCGATGCGGCCAAAGCTGCGGCCAACGCGGCGGCCAACGCGGCGGCCAATCGGCAACGGATCGCGACGGGCTTTCTCGCGCTGGGTGTCAAAGACGTCAATCAGCGGTTTCCGATCCGCTTCCAGATGGACAACGTGGACGAGCAGATCGATGTGGTCTCACGCGCGCTGTTGGGGCTGACCGTCAGCTGCGCTCGCTGCCACGACCACAAATTCGATCCCGTGCCCCAAGCCGATTACTACGCGCTCGCCGGCATCTTCACGAGCACCGAAATGTACGCGGGCGTGAAGAGCCTCATGGGCGGCGGCGGATTGGCCTACTACGTTCCGAAACGGCTCGTGCCGCTGACCGGTGGCGAAAGCTCCGGGGTCGCGCCGGAAGCGCTGGCGAAACTGGAGGCCGATGCGGCCGAGGCCAAACGCGCTTGGGAAGCCGTTCGCGGCAAACCGGAAGGACTGAAGCCGGGCGCCGACGGCGTTCCCCACCAACGGACACTCAAGCTCAAGTTCGACGCCCTGCAAGCGAAAGTCGCCGCCGCCAACGACCCGGCCGAACGCGGCCAAGTGGCTCATGGCGTTCGCGACGCGGAGAGAATCGGGGACACCGCGGTGCGCGTGCGCGGCGAAGCCGAGAAGACCGGAATGGTCGTGCCTCGCGGCTTCCTTTCGGCCGTGCCGGTCTCCGGAACCGCGCCGGTCAATCCCACGGAAAGCGGCCGCCGCGAACTCGCCGAATGGATCGTCAGCGACGCCAATCCACTGACCGCTCGCGTGTTCACCAACCGCGTCTGGTCGAAGCTGTTCGGACGCGGGCTCGTCGTGTCGGTCGACAACTTCGGCGTGACAGGCGAACCGCCGAGCCACCCGGAGCTGCTCGATCACCTGGCCTCGACCACCATCGCCGATGGCTGGTCGCTCAAACGGCTCGTGCGCCGACTCGTGCTGACCCGCACGTATCAACTGTCGAGCGATTCGACCCCGGCCCACCTGGAACGCGATCCTGAAAACAAATGGCTCTGGCGGCACGCTCCGCGCCGCCTGACCGCCGAGGAGATTCGCGACGCGATGCTCGCTTCGGCCGGCCAACTGGACAGCGCTCGGCCCGAAGCCTCGCCCGTGAAAAAACTGAGAATGGTCGAAATGCGGGACAACGGTCCGGAAGCGAAAGGGATCCATGACCAAGCGAGCGACTCGCGGTCGCGGAGCGTCTACCTGCCGCAACTGCGCGGGCTGACGCCAAAGTCGCTCGAAGCGTTCGATCCCGTCGATCCGACGCTCGTCAGCGGCAGCCGCGATGTCACCACCGTTCCCAGCCAGGCCCTGTTCATGCTCAACGGCGGCTTCGTCCGCCAGAACGCCTTGGAGCTCGCCCGCGAATTGCTGAGCGACGACGACGCAGCCACCGCTGATAACACCGCTCATAACGCCGCCCAGGCCGATGCCGGGCGCATCCGCACGGCCTACCTGCGAGTGCTGGGCCGCGAGCCCAACAGTTTGGAAAGCGCCCGCGTCGAGTCGTTCCTGGGCGAATACATGGCGACGCTTCGCGGGGTCGAAGGCCAAGCGCAAGGAGCCGACGCCGGCGTTGGCGCCAGCACCGGCACCAGCGCCCCACCGACCGCCGACAACACGTCCAAGACCGCGAAACCAACAGCCAAGCCAACAGCCCAGTCCAAGGCGGCTCGCAAGAAAGGCAAAGCCGCCGCCAAACCCGCACCGACGGCGGTCGCCCAGTCGGCCGGGACAGCGCCGGCCGGGACAGCGCCTGCCGGGACAGCGCCGGCCGGGACAGCGCCGGCCGGGACAGCGCCTGCCGCTCGACCGCCGGCGAATCCGGACGAAGTCGATCAGACGAACGTCGCGACTCGCGAAGCCGAAGTGATCGTGGAAGGGACGCGGGAAGCGGCTTGGATGTCGTTCATTCAAGCTTTGTACGCCGCCGCCGAGTTCCGGTATGTGCGGTAAGTCGCCAAACTCGCCAACACGTAGCCAATCGAGTCATCACGGAAACGCTTGCCATGTTTTATCAAACGCCTGTGTTGCCTTCCCGTCGGCAGTGGTTGCGGAGCGCGGGAGCCGGTTTTGGGATGGTCGCGTTGGCGGGGCTCTTAGGCCAGCAGTCGGCGCGGGCGGAAGGCGACGCGAAGCAACAGCCGCTAGCTCCGAAGCCGCCGCATTTCGCCGCCAAGGCGAAGCGGATCATTTTCGTTCACATGAACGGCGCGATGTCGCAACACGACACGTTCGAGTATAAGCCGAAGCTGCAGGCGGATGATGGCAAGCCGGGACCGGGCGGCGGGAAACTGACGGGCTCGAAATTCAAGTTCCAACAACATGGCGAGACCGGCAGCTGGTTTTCCGAACTCTTGCCGAAGCTGGCGCAGCACGCCGACAAAATGTGTTGGCTGCGCGGGCTGTACACCGACACGCCGGCCCATCCGCAGGCGGTGGTGCAATTGCACACGGGCAGCGCCAACGCCGCGCTCACGCGGCCCAGCATGGGCGCGTGGCTGTTGTATGGTCTCGGGAGCGAAAACCAGGATCTGCCTGGATACATCACGATCAATCCGCCACCCAATTTCGGCGGCGCGGTGAATTATGGCAGCGCGTTCCTGCCCGCGCATTACCAAGGGACGCGGATCGACGACTTGGGCAATCTGCCGAACCTTCGTCCCAGCGTCGCCCGCGACTTGCAGCGCAAGCAGCTCGATTTGGTCCAGGCGATGAATCGCGATTTAGCTCGATCGAGCGGCCGGATTGACGCGGTGGAAGGGATTATTGAAACGTTCGAGCTCGGTTTCCGCATGCAGGACAAGGTGCCCGCGTTGTTGGACTACAGCCAGGAGCCCCGGCACATCCTCGACGCCTACGGCATCAAGGATGGCCCTCAGGGTGGTTTTGCTCGGCAGTGCCTCTTCGCGCGGCGGCTGTCCGAGGCGGGCGTCCGTTTC
>JBIKVL010000663.1:0-3521 GCA_044356875.1 Pirellulaceae bacterium
CAGCCTAGCCAGCGGTATCCGGATCCGCTGGTCAAAATCCTCGACCCGTCGTTCGCCAAGTACCGACTCAATCTGGCCAAGGTCGAACGGCTCGCCACGGGCATGCGTTGGAGCGAGGGCCCTGTGTGGTTTGGCGACGGACGGTATCTGCTGTGGAGCGACATACCGAACAACCAAATCCTCAAATGGGAAGAGGAAACGGGCGCCGTCAGCGTGTTTCGAAAGCCCTCGAACAACGCCAACGGCAACACGCGTGACCGACAAGGCCGACTGATCACCTGCGAACACGACACGCGGCGAGTCACCCGCACCGAATACGACGGCTCGATTACCGTCATCGCCGACAGCTATGACGGCAAACCACTCAACTCGCCGAACGACGTCGTCTGCAAATCCGACGGTTCGATCTGGTTCACCGATCCGCCGTTCGGCATCCTCGGCTTCTACGAAGGCCATGTCGCGAAGCCCGAGTTGCCAACGAACGTCTATCGCTGGGATCCCCAAACCAACCGCTTGTCCGTAGTGGTGGACGACATTGTGCGTCCCAACGGCCTGGCGTTCTCCCCCGATGAATCGAAGCTTTACGTCGTGGTTTCCGGTGCGAGCCCGCGCGAAATCCGCGTCTACGATGTCGCTCGCGATGGCGCGAAAGTTTCCAACGGCCGCGCCTTCATCACCGCCGAGCCCGATGGGACACCCGACGGTTTCCGAATCGACGTCGACGGCAATCTGTGGTGCGGCTGGGGCATGGGAAAAGAGGGATTGGATGGCGTCGCCGTCTTCAATTCGGCCGGCACCCTGATCGGCCGTATCGACCTGCCCGAGCGTTGCGCGAATCTCTGCTTCGGTGGCCGCCACCGCAATCGGCTGTTCATGTGCGGCAGCACCTCGATCTATTCCCTCTACGTCAACACGCAAGGCGCGCCCGGCGGTTGAGCGCCCCCGCCCTGGAGTTTCCCTCATGAACCCCACTCGACGCGAATTCATCCGGGCCGGTTTAACCGGCTTCAGCACGCTGGGCTTCGCCGAATTGTTGCGGCATCGAACGGCGTTGGCAGCCCCGTCACAGCAAGCCGCTCCGACCGCGATCATCCTCGTTTGGCTCCGGGGCGGTGCCAGCCATTTGGAAACCTTCGATCCCAAACCCGAAGCGCCGTCGGAGTTTCGCGGCCCATTCTCGGCAATCGACACCAACGTGCCGGGGATCCGCGTCTCGGAACTGCTCCCGCGATTATCCCAGATCGCCGATCGCTACGCCTTGCTGCGATCCGTCGCGCACACGGGCGGCGGCCATCCGGCAGGCTCGCTGCAAGTCCTGGCGGGCGACCCCGACCCTCAAGACAAAATCACGCCGGTACTTCCGGATTGGATGTCGATCGCCAGCTACCTGCGGCGCGATCCCCGACGCGCGATCCCCAACTACGTCTCGGTCAATCCGGTCGATCGCTACGACAGTTTCACGATCGCCGGCGCGACCTATCTCGGGCCAGCGTACGAGCCGTTCGCGGTGACCGGCGACCCAAGCCACCCGCAGTTCCAGGTGCCGAACATCGGCCTCCCCGCCGATCAGCAAGCTCGCTTTCGCGAACGACTGTCGCTGAAACAGGCGGTCGATCACCTGCGGCGCGACATCGACGCCACCGGGACGCTCGGCGCGATCGATCAATTCGAATCGCAAGCGCTGAACCTGCTCACGAGTCCAGCGGCCCGAGCCGCGTTCGATCTGGGAAGCGAACCCGAGGCGGTTCGCGATCGCTACGGACGCCATGCCTGGGGACAGCAATGCCTGCTCGCCCGCCGCTTGGTCGAAGCGGGAGTCGACATCGTGGCGACCGAGTTCGACGGACCGCTGTGCGGCCGCGTCGCCAACTGGGACGACCACGCCGTCAACCATCATGTCTTCGATGCGCTCCAGTTCCGAGCGCCCTACTTCGACCAAGCAGTGTCCGCATTGATTGAAGATGTCTACGCCCGCGGATTGGATCGCCGCGTCTTGGTGGTCGTGACCGGCGAGTTCGGCCGAACGCCCCGGATTTCCTACGTCGCCAGCAGCGGCGGCGGGGTCGCCAGCGGACCGGCGGGCACCGTTCAACCCGGCCGCGATCACTGGCCCCGAGCGAACTCAATGCTGTTCGCGGGCGGCGGGATCCGCACCGGCCAAGTCATCGGCGCCACGGACGCTCGCGGCGAAGATCCGGTGGAACGAAGAGTCGGCCCCGGCGACTTCCTCGCCACGCTCTATCGCCACCTCGGCATCGATTCCAAGAACATCGCCATCCGCAACTTTACCGGGCGACCGATCCCGATCTTGAGCCACGGCGAACCGATCGTTGAGCTATCGCGTAGCTAACAGGTAGGGGTGCTGCGGAGTTTCCTCCGGTTCGTATCGGGAAAATGTTTCCCCGGACAATCTTGAATCAATCAATGGCGTCCAATACGATGCCGATGAGAGAAAGTGCGCGAGTCGCGTGGACACGACCAGGGATGGCCCGAAGCTATCACTTCGGGATGGCCTCCAGCCGTGCTCGGTCCACCGCTCGAACTCCTGCCTGACTTCCCACCTTTTTCGAAATCGATAAGACTCGAAAATCGATGCCTACCTAAGGAGCGATTCCGATGCTGACCATTCATGGCCGGGCACCCCGGCAAGGCGGATTCTGCGACGGCATGGCGCGTCGCGACTTCCTCAAGATCGGCGGCATGGTGATGGGCGGTTTGTCGCTCCCGCAACTCCTGGCGGCCGAAGCGCAAGCAGGCATTGGCAAATCGCACAAGGCGATCATCAACATCTTCCTGCCAGGTGGTCCGCCGCATCAGGATTTTTGGGACATCAAGCAGGACGCGCCGTCCGAGATTCGGGGCGAATTCCAGCCGATCGCGACGAACGTTCCCGGGATCGAGATCGGCGAACTGTTCCCGATGCTGGCGAAGGAAATGGACAAGTGCGTGGTGATTCGCTCGGTGGTCGGCGCGACCGGCGGTCACGACGCCTATCAGTGCATGACGGGACGCCCCTTAAATCCAGCTCCGACCGGCGGCTGGCCAGCCGCTGGCGCCTGGATCTCCAAGCTCCAGGGCCCGGTCAATAAGAGCATCCCGCCCCATCTGAGCCTCTGCTACAAGACCGATCACGGTCCCTGGGGCTATGACGGAGACGGTGGTTTCCTCGGCATTGCCCACTCGCCATTCAAGCTGGTCGGTGGCCGGACGGAGACGAGCAAGCGGGAGAACATGGTCCTGCAAGGAATCACGCTCGATCGCCTCCAAGACCGCCAAAACCTGCTCGGTTCTTTCGACCGGTTCCGCCGCGACATCGACACCAGCGGCAAAATGGCGGGCATCGACGAATTCACGTCGCAAGCGATCGGCATCCTGACCTCGTCGAAGCTCGCCGAGGCGCTCGACATTTCCAAGGAATCGCCCGAGCTTGTCGAACGCTATGGCCGCGGCGATACGAAATTCCGCGACGATGGCGCCCCGAAGTTGACGGAGAACTTCCTGATCGCCCGCCGGTTGGTCGA
>JBIKVL010000664.1:0-3512 GCA_044356875.1 Pirellulaceae bacterium
GATTCCCAATGGCGTCGACACGTCGATTTTCACCTGCGACCCGCTCCCGACCCGCTCCTTCGATAACCCCTCCACGAACAACCCGCCGCCCCATCAACCGCCCGCCTCCGACCCGCCCGCCCATCACCCGCCCGTTAATGACCCGCCCGTTCATCCACCGCCGACGCTATTGGCGATCGGTCGATTGGATCGGCAAAAGGGGTTCGATTGGCTGCTGCAGGACGCGAACCGCTTACTGGAATCGCTCCCCGGATTCCGCTTGGCGATTGTTGGCGAAGGCCCCGAGCGTGCTCGTTTGGCCGCACGCATCCACGCGGCAGGACTGGCCGACCGCGTCGAACTTCCCGGCTGGCAGGACGACATCCCACGCCGATTCCACGAGGCGACTCTGGTGCTCATCCCGTCGCGCTGGGAAGGCATGCCCAACGTGCTTTTGGAGGCGATGGCGAGCGGCCGGGCGGTCGTGGCCACTCGGGTCGAAGGGGTGGAAGAACTGTTGGGCCCCGAGGCGGCCGCCGAATCGGTGCCCGTCACGGACCTGGCTGGCTTCATCGACCGCGCCATCGCTCTGGCCCGCGATTCCTCCGAACGCACTCGACTGGGTATCGCGAACGCCAGCCGAGTCCGCGCTCATTTCTCCATTGAAAAAATGGTTGATGCCTACGCGACGCTCTATGTGAGGCTCTGCGATAGCCAACAACGGACGCCCAAACACTGAGAATTGACCACTGATAACGCGGATGGACGCGGATAGAACGACGGGACGCTTACGGCGAGTTCGAACCCTTGGCGTCGGGTTTGCGAATCGTCACGGTCAGTTCGCTGGAAAGCTGGGCGGCGAGCGGCACGTCGCGGACCCGGGATTCGGAACGCAGCGATTGTGTCTGACGACTCTCCACCAGCGTCCCGCCCGCCAGATCGAAGAGCATGAGGCCCACGATCTTTTGCTCTTTCAATTCGCGGCCCTTCGTCACTTTCCCCGGTCCCGGTTTCGCATCGATACGGCTTTCCACTCGAACCGCCGCCACCGACGAACCGTCTTGTGGCCGAACGCCTTCATACGTGTATTGATGGGCGATCTCCCCCACGCCAAAGGACGCTTTCCAGGGCAGCGAAGTCCGCCAGCCGCCACCGGGCATAACAGGCTCTTCGGGAAGCGGCACAAAGGCCTGCCGAACCAAGCCAATGGCGCCGTCGCTGGCGAAGAGTGGCTGGACGACGCTGTTTTTAGCCGCCAGCTCGGCCGCCGCTTTCGCTTCCGCCGACGGTTCCAGCCGTAAGACCTCGCCGCGGGGCGAGACGACGAGCGTCCATGTCGGTCCAACGAGCGGCTGAAGGGCGTCGGCCAATCGCCGCGACTCGCCCATGGGATTCGCCGGCCGATCCGTATCGAACGCGATCGTGTTGCCCATTCCCATGTCCACCGAGACCGCGATCTTCGTATAAGACTGTTGCAGGGTGGCCGCTCCTTGCGCATCGACGCTCCGCACCAGCCAACGCTGCGTGAAACGACTCTCGATCGCCAATCGCAAAGTCTTAGCGCCGAAGGTCGAGTCGGTCGTGACCTGCTGATGAAACTCCGCTACCCATTCCGAGTCGGGTGACCACTTCCAACGCAGCAGCGCCGGTTCGACCGCCGTTTTCCCGCCCTCCGGTTCCACCGCCGGCAAGAGCTTCGTCACCGCCGCGGCCACCACGAGCAACGCCGCAGACCGCAAAGCCCAAGCAAGCACCGAACGCGTGACAGGAGAATGCATGTGATGGTTTTCCGCTGAAAGCTAGTTGCTGGTTGCAAGTTGCTGGTTGCAAGTTGCTGGTCATTGGTCATTGGTCACTGCAAGCTGACAACTTACAACTGCCAACTGGCAACTGGCAACTGGCAACTGGCAACTGGCAACTGGCAACTGGCAACTGCCAACTGCCAACTGGCAACTGGCAACTGGCAACTGGCAACTGACAACTGACAACTGACAACTAGCAACTGCCAACTGACCGCAATTCGCATGTCCGCCTGGTTACAACGGAACTGCTTCGCCGGGCTTGGGGGTGAGCGGTTCGGCGTCGGTTTCGCGGCGGACATTGGCGGCCCAGGCATGAGCGTCTTGGGCGATGGGAGGCCAGGTGCCGTAGTGTGAAGGGAATACCTTGCGGGGACGCAGCAGCTTGATCGCTTCCAGGGAATCCTCGGGGCCCATCGTGAAGAGGTCGCCGATCGGCAGGACGGCGGCGTCGAGCCCTTCGCGGCCAATCCATTGCATATCGCCAAACAACGCCGTGTCGCAGGCGAAGTAGATTCGCCGTCCATCAACTTGCAACAGGAACCCGCAGGGGTTGCCGCCGGGCGAACCGTCCGGCAGCGTGGAGCTGTGATGGGCGAGCGTCATTTTGAGTCGGCCGAATGGCAGGTCGACGGCGCCGCCAAGGTTCATGCCGATCGCGTTCGTGACGCGGTGATGCTTTTCCAGCCACTGGGTGATTTCATACATCGCGATGACTTGGGCTCCCGTGCGATGCGCGATCTGGGCGGTGTCGCCGACGTGGTCGCCATGGCCGTGGGATACCAGGATGAAGTCGGCGGGCACCTCGTCGGCGGACAACGCGGCGGCCGGGTTGCCCGTCAGGAACGGGTCGAGCAGGATCGAGTGCCTGTCGGTTCGGAGCAGCCAGCAGGCATGGCCGAGCCAAGTCAGTGTGAGCATGGTGGGGTACCTTGAACGCGGTTGCGGGTTGGAAAGCTAAGGGCGGGCTGGATCGGGCGAATCGCGGGCCGCGTCGAGCACGCGTTGCTCGATCGCCGTCGCATTCATCATCATCTGGAAAAACTGGCCCAAGGACCACTCGTCGACCCGCGGCATCCGCAGGATGGCGAGAGGACGGTCGGACAAGCGGGCGGCGGCGACGGCTCGTTCCGCCGCGCCACGCATCAACTCCGGGAACGACCGGTTGGTGAGCGACACGGGCGGGCGATCGGGGTACTCGCCGGACGCCGCTGGCAGCGGGTCGCTACGCCACTCGTCGACGATGATATGCGTGAGGAAGCGGCAGCGTCGAGAGGCGGCGAATAGGGTCTCCCACCAGTGGCCGGGTTGCCGTAGAGCTTGGGCCCAGAGGTGTAGCGGTCGGGGGGGAACCGGATCGTACGCCGGAGCGTTCGACAGCGAGGGCGCGGTCTGGTCGTCAGCGAGCAGCAGGGCGGTAGCGGCGAAATCGAGAGCCGGGTTGGCGCCGAGCGGGGCTGTGAGGAAATGGTCGTTGAACGCGACCGCGCCGGTCAGCAATCGCACGATGTCGATTCCCAGAAGAGCGGCGGGTAGGAGGCTGGGGGCGGCGAGCGCCGTGAGCGGCCCCGTCGGTTCGTGCTCGTCCGCCGGAAAGGCGTCGACGCAGCCGAGCTGCGCGGCCCACTGGGAGGCGGTGCCGGCATGTCCCTGTTCCCAGTCGAGATCGGGCCCAAGGCGGGGCGGCAAGTTGCTGGACGGCCAAGCATCAGGTGGGCCGCCGAGTGATTGGGG
>JBIKVL010000665.1:0-3509 GCA_044356875.1 Pirellulaceae bacterium
GGAGTGGTCCGCGACTATGCCGCTGCGTTCGTTGACATCAACCGGCTTCGCGCTGGCCGCCGGTTCGTCGGGCGGTTCAGGCCGTTTCCGCCTAGAACCGGCCGCTCGCGCGGCTCGGCTGATCGGGTAACCGGCCGCTGGCGCGGCGCGGCTGATCAGGAAACCGGCCGCTGGCGCGGCTCGGCTGATCGGGAAACCGGCGGGCCCAAACACCCCGAACCGGATTTCGTGAAAAAGGAAATCGGCGGCACTGTTTACCGCTTGGTCTTGCGTTAGGATTGTTGGCAAGGATAAACATTCATGAATCCGTCGCGGACGGGTGACGTGTTTCCCGCACCCGTTGGGCGGATTCATGGGGCGGATTCATTGAGCAGATTCGTTGGGCAGACTGGAGAGCGTTCGATGCTACGGTTCCGTGCGCACATGGCCATGCCGGCCATCGCTGTCGATCGGCTCAGTTGCCTTGGACGAGGCATGGTCCTGTCGTTGCTCGTCAGTGTGTTCGCCAACGCGAATGCCTCGGCCCAAAGTCCCTCCTCCCCCTCCTCCGCTGCCTCCTCCGCCGCAGCCGCCGCCCCAGCTGCCTCCTCCCCCGCTGCTGCCTCGCCGTCCTCGATTCGATTTAACTTCGAAAACGACATTGTGCCGATCCTCTCCAAGTTCGGCTGTAATACGTCGGGCTGCCATGGCAAGGCCGAGGGCCAAAACGGGTTTCGCCTAAGCGTATTTGGGTCGGACCCCGAGCTCGACTTCCGCGCCCTGACCATGGAAGGACGCGGGCGTCGCGTTTTCCCCGCCGCGCCCGACCGCAGCTTGCTGCTGCTCAAGATGAGTGGCCGGATGCCTCATGGCGGCGGTGTGCGTATCGAGCCCGATCGACTCGAATACCGCATCCTGCGCGATTGGATCGCGGCCGGTTTACCTTTCGGCTCGCCCGATGATCCGCAGGTGGAACGGATCGAAATGGAACCGCTGGAGCGGGTGCTATCCGCAGGCGCGGTCGTGCCGCTCCGCGTGACTGCCGTCTGGTCGGACGGTCGCCGCACCGACGCCACGTCGCTCGCCACCTTCCAATCCAACCAGGAATCGATCGCCCGCGTCGACGGAAACGGCGTGGTCACCGCAGGTCAATTGCCCGGATCGGCCGCAGTCATGGCCAGCTATCTTGGCCATGTCGCGTTGTTCCAGGCGATGGTGCCGCGTGGCGAGCCGCTGCCTGCCGACCTAGCCACCGCCGCTCAGGCGCTGCCGCGCTTCAATTTCATCGATCGCTTGGTCGACGAGCGGCTGGCGAAACTTGGCATCGCGCCGTCGCCGATCGCCGACGACTCGCGTTTCCTACGGCGGCTGACGCTCGACTTGCTCGGACGCCTGCCGACGGCCGACGAGTCGCGTCGGTTCCTCGCCGACACCGATCCAGCTCGCCGCGAACGGGTGATCGACGAACTGCTGGAACGTCCCGAGTTCAACGATTACTGGGCGCTTTACTGGGCCGATCAACTGCGGGTCGATCGCGAGACGCTGGGCCACAAAGCGGCCTACGAAATGTACCGCTGGATCCGCGACAGTCTGGCGGAACGCAAGCCGCTCACCCAGTTCGCGGTGGAGCTGCTCGCGGCCGAAGGACCGCTCGCGGATGTCCCGGCGGGCAATCTGTTCAAGGTGGCGAGCCAGCCGGGCGACGCCGCCGCGACGGTCTCGCAGGTGTTCCTGGGTATTCGCATCGCGTGCGCGCAGTGCCACCACCATCCGTACGATCGGTGGAGCCAGAACGATTACTTTGGCATGACGGCGTTTTTCGCCCAGTTGCAGCGGCGTCCCTCGCCCTTGGGCGAAGTGTTGGTGGCGGAAGGCGATCCGGCGACAACGCATCCACGCACCGGCAAGCGGGTCGCCGCTCACGCGCTCGGCACGGTCGAGCCGGAGAAAGATCCTGTCGGCGACCGCCGCCTCGTGCTCGCCCAGTGGCTCGCCTCGGAAACCAACCCGTGGTTCAGCCGCAATTTGGCGAATCGCGTGTGGGCCCGCATGATCGGCCGCGGCTTGGTCGAGCCGGTCGATGATTTCCGCGAAACGAATCCGCCGAGCCACCCCGAGCTGCTGGATGGCTTGGCCCGGGAATTGGTCGAGCACCGTTTCGATCTGCGGTCGCTCGTGCGGACGATCGCCCGTTCGCGGGTCTATCAGCAATCGACCGCGACCAATGTGACGAACGCCAACGACGAGCAGAATTTTTCGCGAGCTCCGCTCCGGCGGCTCGAAGCCGAAGTGTTGCTCGACGCCGTCAGCCAAGTGACCGGCGTTCCTGAAAAATTCGACGGCGCGCCGCGTGGCACTCGCGCGGTCCAGTTGTGGGATAGCCGCGTCGATCACTATTTCCTGTCGCTCTTCGGTCGACCCGTGCGCAAGACGGCCTGCGCCTGTGAACGGATCGATGCGCCGAGCGTCGCGCAGGTGCTTCATCTGCTCAATTCGGACCGCGTCCATGCCAAGCTTACGCACGAAGCGGGCGCCATCGCCCGCCTGGTGCGCGGTTCGCTCGACGACCAGCGGCTGATCGAAGAGCTGTACTTCGCCTTTTACAGCCGGCCACCGACCGCCGAAGAACGAAACAATGCGACCGAGTACCTGCGGACGGCCAGCGATCGGCGGCAAGCGGCCGAAGACTTGGCCTGGACCTTGCTGAACACAATCGAATTCGCTTTCAACCACTGACGATCCGAGACGACACCGCAACCCGAGATTCATTCAAGATAAGGACGCTCCGCCATGCGCTCCCATCGCCCGTTTTGTGATGGCTGGAACCGACGCGACATGTTGCGGATCGGCGCGGCCGGTCTGTTTGGTTCCAGCTTCCCGCTGGAACGGCTGCTCGCGGCCGAAGCGGCCGCCGCCGCATCCGGTTCGGTAGGCAACGCCCCCGGCAATACGGCGGTCACGGGTGTCTCCGTGATCCTGCTCTTCTTGAAGGGCGGGCTCAGCACGATCGACACGTTCGACCTCAAGCCGCAGGCCCCGACGGAGATTCGCGGCGACTTCCAAGGCATTGCGACCAACGTGCCGGGGATCGAAGTCTGCGAGCATCTGCCGCTGGTCGCCCAGCAGCAGGATAAATTCTCGCTCGTGCGGTCCTTCGGCCACCGCAGTTCCGACCACGGCGCGGCGGACCATTTCATGTTGACGGGCTACCATCCGGTGGCCGGCTTCAACCCCAGCCTGAGCCCCAACAATCAACGGCCTTCGTTCGGTTCGGTGATCGCGCGGATCCAGGGCCCGCGGGGCTCGGTGCCGCCCTACGTCAGCCTGCCGCAAGTCCATCCCAGCTCGGGTGCCGCCTACCTCGGTCCGACATGCGCGCCGCTGGGAATCACGGCCGATCCGAATTCGCCCGACTTTTCCGTGCCGGACATCGTGCCGCCGCTGTCGCTGGCCGCCAACCGGCTCGACTCGCGGCGCCGTCTGCTGGCTCAAGTCGACCAAATGCAACAAGCGGCTGAATTGGAAGCGAA
>JBIKVL010000667.1:0-3508 GCA_044356875.1 Pirellulaceae bacterium
TGGTTCGCTGTGGCGTGTCGGCGGCGGATGCTGCGTTGACCGCCGACGCGTTGGTCACAGCGGACGCCTGCGGCGTCTTTACGCACGGCACTAAGTTGCTCGCTGGCTACGTGCGGCGATTGGAAGGCGGCGGCATTCGAGCGGATGCGAGGCCGCGGGTGGAGCGGGAGGGGCCGAGCTGGGCGATGGTCGATGGCGGCCATGCGCTGGGACAGGTCAGCGGCGCGTTCGCCATGCGGGTCGCGATGGACAAAGCGCGGCGCACGGGCATCGCCTATGCGGGAGTGAAACACGGCAACCACTTCGGCGCGATCGGCTACTTTCCAAGTCTCGCGGCGCGGGAAGGGTTGATCGGAATCGCGGTGGGCAACGACATTCCCAGCGTCGTCGCGCCGGGCGCGCGAGTGGCCGTGACCGGCACGAATCCGCTGGCCTATGCGATTCCCGCCGGTGCCCATGACCCCATTCTGCTCGACATGGCTACCAGCACCGTGGCGGGTGGCAAAGTGTACGCGGCGCGCACGCTGGGTAAACCGATTCCCGCCGATTGGCTCGTGGACAAAATGGGCCAGCCGACGACCGATGGCAACCTCTATCCAGACAATGCGGCGTTGGCTCCCGCCGCCGGCCACAAAGGATATGGCATCGGACTGCTCGCCGAATCCTTGGCGGGTGCTTTGAGCGGCGCTTCGATGATGTGGCAAATCGGCAACTGGATGTGGGGCGCGGCCGAAACGCCGACGGGCCATGGGGCGGCGTTCATCGCCATTGATCCAGCCGCGATGACGCCCGATTTCCAGGCCCGCGTCGACTACTTGATCGACGAGGTCCACCGCGCGCCAACCGCTCCTGGGATCGACCGAGTGCAAGTGCCCGGCGAACGCGAATGGCAAGCCCGCCGACTCGCGGAACAAGAAGGCATCCCGCTGCCCGCCGACGTCCGCAAACCGCTCGCCGATCTCGCCACACGACTGGGAATTGCTAGTTGCTAGGGGAGGCTGGAGGCTGGAGGCTGTAGGCTGGAGACTGATCGTTGGTGGCGAGTTGAAGCTTAGGAGCAGCTTGCTAAGCTTGCATTTCTCAAAAAAACCACTTTGTCCCGACGAGCCCTGTCGGCGTTTCCTTCTCGACTTCTTTTTTTTGGTGTTTCGTGTCTTTCGTGGTTCCCTTCCGAGTCTGTCCGTAATCCGCGCATCCTAAATCCCTCTTCGCCCCTCATCCCTCATCCCTCATCCTCCGTCCCTCGCCCCTCAAGCCTCCAGCCTCAAGCCTCAAGCCTTCTTTCCCCGGAGTTTTCTCGATGGCTTCCGCTGCCGCATCGGCATTTGATCAGTTGTGTGGGTTTACGCGTGAAACGGCGATGCTCGAGTCGGTGCAAGGGGTGTTGGAGTGGGACGAGCGGACGTATATGCCGGTGGATGCTGGCGAGTACCGCGCCGAGCAATTGGCGATGTTGGCGCGGTTGATCCACGAGCGGCGGATCGATCCGCGGATCGGCGGTTGGCTGGAGGAACTGGCGGCGGGGCCGTTGGCTAGCGAGCCGCATAGCGACGCGGGCGCGACGTTGCGGCAGTTGCGGCGGGACTACGACAAGCGGCGGCGGCTGCCGGTGCGGCTGGTCGAGGAATTGACGCGGGCCTGTGTCTTGGGGCAGCAGGTGTGGGTGAAGGCGCGGGCGGCGAACGATTTCGGGATGTTCGCGCCGGCGCTTGCGCGGATCGTCGAGCTCAAACGCGAGCAGGCGATGGCGATGGGGTACGTGGACCATCCGTACGACGCGTTGCTGGACGACTACGAGCCGGCGGCGCGAACGGCGGAAGTCGCGCAGGTGCTGGATGGGTTGCGCCGCGAGTTGGCTCCGTTCGTCGCGGCGATCTTGGACAGCGGCCGGCAGGCGCCGGTCGAGTTGCTGAAGCGGTCCTATCCGGTGGCGACGCAAGAGTCGTTCGGAAAGTTGGCGGCGGCGGCGATTGGATTCGAGTTCGAGCGCGGTCGGCTGGATGTGACGCATCATCCGTTTTGCGCGGGGATGGGGCCGAAGGATTGCCGGATCACGACGCGTTACGACGAACATTTTTTCCCGCAGGCGTTTTTTGGAATCATGCACGAGGCGGGACATGGAATCTACGATCAGGGGCTGCGGGTCGAGCAGTACGGATTGCCGCCGGGGACTTACGTGTCGCTCGGGATACACGAGTCGCAGTCGCGGCTATGGGAGAATTTGGTGGGGCGCAGCTTGCCGTTCTGGGAGCATTTCTTTCCGCGGGCTCAGGCCGCTTTTCCCGACGCTCTACGCGGCGTGTCGCTGTCCGATTTCCACTTCGCGATCAACAGCGTGCGGCCGTCGTTGATTCGCGTCGAGGCCGACGAGGCGACGTACAACTTGCACATCATCGTCCGGTTTGAACTCGAACAGGCGCTGCTGACTGGCCAACTGGCCGTCGCCGATTTGCCGGCGGCGTGGAACGGCAAGTACCGCGAGTTGTTGGGCATCGAGCCGCCGGACGCGGCGTCGGGCGTCTTGCAGGACGTCCACTGGAGCGCGGGTTTGCTAGGCTATTTCCCGACGTATTCGCTCGGCAACTTGTATGCCGCTCAACTGTTCGACGCCGCCGACCGCGATCTCGGGGGCTTGGCCGATCAGTTCCGCCGCGGCGAGTTCCGGCCGCTGCGCGAGTGGCTCCGTGAAAAGGTGCATGCGCCGGGACAGTGTTATCCGGCAGCCGACCTGGCGCGTCGGGCGACAGGCCAACCGTTGGGGCATGGGCCGCTGATGCGGCAACTCCGCGAGCGGCTTGGAACGCTGTACGGTTTGTGAGAGTCGGGCGACAAATTCAAGTGTCGGCGGTGGCGGCGCCGATAATAGGCCGTCCGCGCCGTCCGCGAAGCGCAGAGTTGTTTCGCGCGGCGCAACCCCTATAATCGGCCCGCATGACGGGTTCAGGCAAACTCCCGGTTGTCCTTTGGCATGAGGTGCAATTCATGACGGAATCGACGTTCAAGGGGCCCGGCGACCCGGGCTTTAGCCGACGCGAGTTTTTGCGCGGCTCGAGTGCGGTCGCGGCGGCAACCGCGCTGCACACGCACGCGGCGGCGGCGAACCAGGAGGGGCAGGCGGCGGGCCCCGCCATCGTTCGCGGCGAGACGACCATTACGTTGCAAGTCAACGGCGAGTCGAAGAAGGTGACGGTCGAGCCGCGCACGACGCTGCTCGAAGTGCTCCGCACGCAGCTCGATTTGACCGGCAGCAAGCCGATCAGCCATGACGGCAGCAGCGGCGGCAGCACGGTGATGATCGATGGCAAGCCGATGGCCGCGTCGACGCTGCTGGCGGTGGCCGTGGTGGGCAAGAAAATCCAAACCGTGGAAAGCCTGGGCGGCGCCAAGCCCGACGCCGTGGTCAAGGCGTTCATCGAGCATGACGCGTTGCAGTGCGGTTTCTGCACTCCGGGATTCGTCATGGCGGTCCGCGCCTTCCTGGACAAGCATCCGCAGGCAACGGAAGCGG
>JBIKVL010000666.1:0-3508 GCA_044356875.1 Pirellulaceae bacterium
AAGACGCTCGGCTCGCTTGACCCATCCACTGGCTATCGTTTCCTCGCGACATTCCACAGCGTGGGAGCGACCGTGGAACGAATTGAATTATTGCCCGATCAGTACCGCGAACTCGACGAGAACTTCGGCTACCTTGGCCATCTGGGGCTGACGCCCGCCAGCGAAGGCGGTGCGCGGATCGGCGTGGTCGGTCCGGGCACTCCGGCCGCGCTGGCGAAGTCCGACAATCCGGCTGAACCAGCGGGTTTGCTCGCGGGCGATCTTTTGGAGTCGGTCGACGGGGTCGTCGTCGAGTCGAATCAGGCCTTGCGTCAGCTTCTTCAAAAGACCAAGCCGGGCGACTCGTTGCCACTGCGGATCCGCCGCGATGGCCGCAGCCGCGACTACACCGCGCGACTCGGCATACCTCCGCTCGCCGTCATTCGCCCCGAACCGCAATCCGATTTCGAAGCGGCCCAGTCTCCGACGAGTTCTTTTCTCCTCACGCTCGATACGCTTGCGCAGGCCGGCAAATCGGCCTCTGTCCCGTTCGGCGCCCGCGAATTCCGCCAACTTCCTTCGTTGGAAAACGCCACCTGGGAAGTGGTTCGAGCCGACAGCAGCGTCGTCGAGTTCCGTTACCGCTTGTCCGCCGACCAACTGAAGGCGATCGAACAGACGGGCGAATTGGAAGTCATTAAGCGTTACAAGCTGGCGGCTCCCGCGGCGGAACCGGCGGCCGCCGGAAACTTGTTGGGGTTCCATCTGGACTTGGAAGTCGAACTGCGGTCGACCGCTCCCGGCGATCGGCGAGTGTCGTATCGGCTGCATGGTCCCACCGGACTGCCGCTCGAAGGCTGGTGGTACATGAGCAAGAGCGGGACGCGCGATGTCGTTATGCAGACCGATGGCGGCGGCCAGCAGTGGGCGCGGGCGCCCGAGCTTCATTCGCTGGCGATCAACGAACCGGAGAAGCCCGCCAAGCCGCTCTTTTCCGACACCGAACCCGCGGCGAGCCGCGCGGTCCGCTACTTGGGCTGCGACGCCAACTACTTCGCCGTGTTGTTGATGCCGCGTCCCGACGCGGAAGGCAACGCGGCCGTGTTTCGCCGCGCGTCGGCCTACGCCGTCGGGGAACCGACCCTGGTTCCGAAGAGCCACAACCGGACGATGAATACGAGCTTCGAGTTAGTGACGGAAGCGGTGGCCGTCTCCCCGGAAAAACCGCGGATTGACAGCTACCGCATCTTCGCCGGCCCCAAGGACTCGGACGTCTTGTTCGCCTACGACTCGGAGGCAACCGAGGCAAAGGCCTATCTCGGAACGTCCTACCTGAACGACTACGGTTGGTTCGGCGCCATCTCGCGGCCGCTCGCCCGCGTCCTCCATTTCTACTATGACCTCGTCGGCAACTATGGCCTCGCGATCGTGATGTTGACATTGACCGTGCGAAGCTGCCTGTTGCCGGTAAGCTACCGGGCGACGAAGAGCGCGAAGCAGATGCAGGAACTGCAGCCCGAACTCAAGAAGATCGCCGAGAAATACAAGGATGAGCCGCAAAAACGGGTCCAGGCCCAACAACAGCTCTTCCGTGACCGCAACGTCAGCCCCTTCGGCGGCTGCTTGCTGGCACTCTGCCAAATCCCAATTTTTATCGGCCTGTATCGCTGCCTGTCGCTCGATATCGAATTGCGCGGCGCCCCGTTGCTGGCGGGTTTCGAGTGGTGCTCAAACCTTTCAGGCCCCGACTTGCTGTTGTACTGGAAAGAGTATCTCCCCGGCTGGCTGGGCGACGAGACCGGCTATCTTGGCCCCTATATCAACTTGCTGCCGTTGATCACCATCGGCTTGTTTCTGGTGAACCAAAAGTTCCTCACGCCGCCCGCGACCGACGAACAGACCCTGATGCAGCAAAAGGTGATGAAATTCATGACGGTCTTTATGGGCGTCATGTTTTTCAAGGTGGCGTCGGGCTTGTGCGTTTATTTCATCGCGTCCAGTTGCTGGAGCTTGGCCGAACATAAGATTCTGCGTCGTGGCTCCCCTGCCCCGGGCGGCTCGTCGCCGACCCCCTCGCCCGCGCCCGAAACGCCGTCCTCTGCCGCGACGAAGAAGACGGAAACGAAGGCCGGCAAGCGTCGCAAGCGTTAGGAACGCGCGATGTTCGGCCGCGACGACACGATCGCCGCTATCGCCTCGCCGCCCGGTCGCGGGCTGCGCGGCATCGTACGGATCAGCGGGCCGGGCACCGAGCCAATCTGGCGAACGCTGTGCGAATTGCCCGCGACGGACGCGGGCGCCGCGGCGAGCGTTTTCCCAGTGTCGGTGCGGTTGCCACCCCCCTGGCCCCGAATCAACGCTTGGCTTTTTTGGTGGCCCGGACCGCGCAGCTACACGCGGCAACCGGTCGCCGAACTGCACCTGCCAGGATCGCCGCCGCTCCTCGACGCGGTTCTGGCCGCCGTCTGTCGAGCGGGCGCGAGATTGGCGGAACCCGGCGAGTTTACCCTTCGAGCCTTTCTTTCCGGACGGATCGATTTGACGCAAGCGGAAGCGGTCCTGGGCGTCATCGACGCCCGGGGACAACGCGAGTTGGAGGTCGCGCTGGAACAACTCGCCGGGGGACTCGCGGGCCCGCTACACGATCTGCGCCATCGTCTCGTCCATACGCTCGCCGAACTCGAAGCCGGGCTCGATTTCGTGGAGGAGGACATCGAGTTCGTTTCCGCCCAGCAGCTTCACGACCGGTTGGCGGAAGGACTGAGCGAGGTCGAGCGGCTGCGGTCGCGGCTTCAATCGCGGCTCGCAGCGGGCGGATTGCCTCGCGTCGTCCTGCTGGGACCACCCAATGCGGGCAAAAGCAGCCTGTGGAACGCGCTTGTGGGCGAACCGGCCGCGCTGGTGGCCGACCGTCCTGGCACGACCCGCGATTACCTGGAACGCGAGACAAGCGTCGATGGCCAACGCTGCTTGATCATCGACACCGCTGGTATCGAAGCGGTCGGTTTGGACGACCCCATTGGCTCTGCCGCCCAGCGTGCCACGCAAACTCAAGGGGAACGAGCCGAACTTCGATTGGTCTGCCGCGAAGCCGTTTCCTCCCAGCAATCCCCGGCCGGCGATAGCGCGGACGACGCAGCCGACCAGGACGGTTCACAATTGACCGTCTGGACCAAAGTCGATCAGCTTGCGACAGAGCCTCGAAATCAGGCGGGCGAAGTCTGGGTGAGCAGTCTGACCGGGACCGGACTGGACGAGTTGCGGCGGCGGATCGCTGACCGGCTGGAGCGATTGGCGGACGCCGAGTCCGCCGTGGTTGCGGGCACGGCGGTCCGCTGCCAAGACAGTCTGCGGCGGGCCGCCGAGTCGCTCGCACGCGCCGTGGCGTTAGCCGGCCTCGCGGCGGGCTTTGGTCGACGCCCGATCGCTTCGCTCGGTAAGAACACGCCACCCGAATACGGTGGAGAGGAGACGCACTTTGTAGCCGAGTATCGGGACGGAGACGAAAGGCACAGCGGAGACGAAAGGC
>JBIKVL010000668.1:0-3504 GCA_044356875.1 Pirellulaceae bacterium
AAGCAGCGGCCCGAATAGTATGAGCCCCGTGGCTGTGGAAACTCATTTTTACGAGGAGGTCATGTTGATGGCGCAATCAAAAATTACATATCCAGACCGCAAAATCTCGGATACGCTGCTTCAATTCGCTGCACCGTTGCTCGACGGCGGGCCGCATGCGACCGAAGCACAGATGAAGCAGTCGCTGATGATTGCGTGGACCGTGTGGAACGCTGTCGTCTATGCCGATGTCGTTGCGAACAATCAACCGCTCGAATCTTTGCGGGCATCGACGGAGCGCGATCCGCAAAGCAAGAGCCTTACTGAGCAGATGATCGATCGCAAGCGGACGCTCTTCGGCGACGACCAACGCCTTATCGGCGAATATGAACTGTACCGCAAAGGCGGCGAACTCCGACTGCGAGCGGAATCGCGTAATCCAAGCAGCAAGGGCCCATGAACGCGTTCCTTCTGGGTGTCCTGTGGGTCGCTACCTAATGAGTCGCGGAGTGCGGCTATCGCCACAGGATTTTCGGAGGCATGGCGCAGGTGTCCAGGTATGCATTGACAGTGGGGCCGACGGCTTCCTGGGTTGTTTGAACCAGGAGAAACGCAGTTGGACTCTGCGGGGACGCAACCCAACGACGGATATCCTGGTCGCGGGTACGCCAAGGTGCGTCCGGCCGCTGGCGGGATTACTTAGCCCGCGGCTGCTTATTTAAAACACCGTTGGACACCTGCGTGATGCCATCCTAACTTCGACTCTCACCTTCCGTTCGACGATCGAATCTATACAATCGCGACGGATTGGCTACCTCACCGTTTAGATCGGATGATTGGTGACAGGTATCCTTCACATCCCCCAGAGAACCAGCTCATGAAATACATTCGCCGATTGCTGCTTCTTATCCTTGCTTGTTTGTTCGCCGCCGCGCCGACTGTCGCCAGCGCCCAAGTCCTCGACAAGCAACAGCAGCTGGAGTCCCAGACCTTCTGGGACAACCGCGATTGGGGTTGGTATGCCGAGCACATTCCCTTCTTCGAGTGCCCGGACGCGGACATCACGACGACTTATTACTATCGATGGGAACTGCTGACGAAGCACCTAACATATGGTTCGCCCAATAGCGGGTACTCGTTCACCGAATTTATCGACCGGCCGTTTTGGTCGGGAGCCTACGGCGCGATCAGTTGTCCAGCGGGTCATCAGCTTTATGAAGCTCGCTGGCTGCGGTCACCGAGGATCGCGAACGATTACTCGCGCTATTGGATGCGTACGCCGGGTGCCCAACCGCGCAACTATTCCACCTGGCTGGCGGATTCTGTCTGGGCCGTGAATCAGGTTCATCCCGACGACGCCTTGGTGATCGATCTGCTGCCGGATCTCGTCAAGAACTATGAAGGCTGGGAGCAGCGGCACTTCGTGCCCGAGGTGGGTTTGTTTTGGCAAACCGGCCATGACGACGGCATGGAATTCAACATCAACAGCCGTCAAACGAAGGATATCCTGCGTGGCGCTCCGAGCTATCGTCCCTCGTTCAACGCCTACATGTGGGCCGATGCGATGGCGATCGCGAGGATCGCGCGGCTGGCAGGCAAAGCCGATATCGCTGAGCGGTTTGAGGAAAAGGCCGACTCTCTCAAGACGACGATGTTGAAGTTGCTGTGGGACGACAAACGGCAATTCTTCTTCCCCGTCTTCAAGAACGACGAAGAACGCGATGGCCACAAGATCCGGGCACTGACGAAGACGTATGAATCGGGCCAATTCGCTGGTGATCCACACGGCCGCGAGTTGATCGGCTATGTGCCGTGGCAGTTCAACATGATCGAACGCGGAAAGGGGTACGATTCCGCCTGGCGTAAATTGATGGACCGGGACGGCTTCTACGCCGACTTCGGACCATCGACGGTTGAGCGGAACGATCCGATGTTCCTGCTCAAGAACTCATGCTGCTGGTGGAGCGGTCAATCGTGGCCATATGCCACAACGCAGACGCTCAGGGCGATATCGAATGTATTGCAACGAGGTGGCGCGGATCTCACTCCAGCGGACTATGTGAAGCTGTTGCTAATCTATGCTCGGTCACACCGCAAGAATGGCAAGCCGTATCTCGCCGAAGCGCTCCATCCCGACACCGGATCGTTCGAAGGCCATGACGGCTATAACCACTCGGAGCACTATTTCCATTCGGGCTATTGCGATCTGGTCATTACGGGATTGGTCGGATTGACTCCCCGCGACGATGCGACGCTCGAAGTGAATCCGCTTGCGCCGGCCGATTGGGACTACTTCGCCCTCGACGATGTTCCGTACCGCGGTCATCGCGTGAGCCTGATTTGGGACAAAACCGGAGCACGATACAAGCTTGGAGCCGGCTTGCATGTGCTGGTCGATGGCCATGAGGTAGGCAAATCGGACAAGCTCGAGCGGATGGCGATCGAGCATGCGGTCGCTCGCCCGACCGTTCGCGTCGCCGCGGTCCGCGATCCCCGCGTCGCGCTCACGAATTTCGTCGTCAATAACGACGGCACGTACTTTCCGCGCGTGACCGCGTCGTACACATCGCCCAAGACGTCGATTAGCAAGCTGAACGACGGCAACTACTGGTATGTCCCGCATCCGCCCAATCGCTGGACTTGCGAAGGTTCGCCCCACGAACGCGATTGGATCGTCATCGATTTCGGCGTCGAGCGGACGATTCACACCGTGAAGTTCTACCCGCTCGACGATAGTGGCGAGAGAGAGGCGGCCGTGCGGGCTCCGCAGCGGATCGAGTTGGAGGCGTGGATCGACAACGATTGGCGTCCGATCAAGTCGCCAAGCGAGGTGCTCGACAATCCGCAAGGACACCGCGCCAACGTGGTGAAGTTCCATCCGATCGCAGTCGCGAAACTGCGAGTCACTCTGCATCATCGTCCGGATGGCAAGTCGGGGCTCTCCGAGCTCGAAGCTTGGGGCGACGTTCCCCTGCCGCTGGAGCCGGCGCCGCCACCGGCCGGCAACCTAGCCTACAACCCGAAGCCCGACGGTTTTCCCAAAGCGTCGGCCTCGTTCTCGGACCGCTTCGGAGGCAAGCCGTCCAGCGCCATCGATGGCAAGACGGTGTTCCTACCCTCGCCGATGAATCGCTGGACCAGCTATGAGTCGAAGTCGGAGTCCGACTGGCTGGAGATCGACTTCGGCCGCGCGGTCGAATTCCGCCGAATGGAACTCGCCATCTACGATGACCGAGGCGGGGTTCAGCCTCCGACCTCGTATCTGGTCCAGCACTGGACCGGTACCGAATGGCGGAATGTTGGGAACGTCCAGAACTCGCCCGAACAGCCGGTGGGTAGCCAATGGAATCAGGCTCGTTTTGATCCGGTGAAATCCTCGAAGGCCCGCATCGTATTCACCCATCGCGGCCAGTCGCGCAGCGGCGTTTCGGAAGTGATGGTATGGAATGATTGATTCGTGGGGACAAGGCGGGCAACACGCCGTTGCAACGCTGCCGGGCGAATTGGGCGGGGCATCATTGGGCG
>JBIKVL010000669.1:0-3492 GCA_044356875.1 Pirellulaceae bacterium
CACTCGATGAGCATCGGTTGGCCGAAGTTGGCCGCAGTTGGCAGCAGTCGAAAGCCGCGCGGTCGTGGTCCTTTTCCAGTCGGCGACGACGCCGAGCCGTTCGAATTCATGCTGACATAACGACCCAGCCTTGAAAGGCTGGGCTAACATCGGTTGTCGCTGCGCGACCACGGTTGACGTGAGCCAAGACCCAGCCTTAAAAGGCTGGGCTAACATCGGTTATCGCTGCGCGATCGCAGCGCTGTCCTCCCGGAAGCGGATTCTGACTGGTCCAAACAACCTAAAGAACCTGCGGACTTTCGCTTACAACCCTTCTTCAGGCCACTAATCCATGCTATCAATCCGAACCTTACCTCGATCGATGCTGAAGTACGCTACGATGCCCCCGGGATTATCTAGCAAACCATTGACGGAACCTTGGATAGCCGCCATCGAAAAATCGCATTGTTCCCAGGCCCTACCACTCATGGAACTGGAATTCCCGGGATCCGGAGAATCAGGCCTGTCGACAACCCATCCCTAATCGAAGTCGAACAACTCGCCGAGCCAACTGCCGCGTTTTTTGCGGTGCTTGGAGCTGTAGTCTTCATCGTCGTCGTCGCGGCGGCGATCGCGGTAGTCGTGATCGCTGTCTCGATCGAACTGCCTTTCGGTAGACCGATCGGGCCGATCTGGCCGCTCGGGAAGATCTGAACGATCCGATCGGTCGAGCCGGTCTCCGGAACGCTCGATGATCTTGTCCAGTTCGCCACGGTCCAACCAAATGCCGCGGCACTGAGGACAATAGTCCACCTCGATTCCCTGTCGATCAGCCATGACCAAGTTGGGCTCTTTGCAGACCGGACATTTCATGCGCTGCTTCCTCTCGAATCGATCCAGACTCGGGCCTACGATCGTCACATCAACGATCGCTGTTGACGCCCGACGCTCAGCTATTAGTTCAGAGGATAGTTAGCGCATCGTCGCCCCGTGGCAACTGCGGCAATTCTTGGCTGCTCGCAACGAAAAAAGCGAACGGTCGTCGCGTTGCTTGGCAATGGTAACGTTCGCCTAAGGCGTTGGGATGTGGGCGTGGCCCGTATCGCGAAGAGAGCCGACGGCCCAGAGCAACGAGAATTGCGCGGCGTTGTAGTCGGCGATCACCCGAATGTGTTCGCGTTGGGCTTGGGCGAGCGCTTGCAGCGACTGGAGGCATTCGAGCGGAAGTCCTTCTCCGTTCTCGATGCGATCGAGATTCTTCCGCCGCGATGACTCGGCGACTTCCACGGCGCGGCGCGCGATTTCCAACTGCTCGCGTCGCGAGACCACTCGCGTTCGCGCCTCGACCACTTCGCGGGCGATCTGATCCATCATCGCGATTTCCCGCCACTTCGCCTGTTGCAGTTTCGCCCGCGATTCATTTCGAGCCGCGCGTTCGCCCAGGCCGAGATTCCGCACTTCCCACCAGGCGGCCACGTCGGCGTCCAACCGTCCCCCAAAATGGTCGAAGTCGCCGTTGAGTCCGGCGCCAAATCCGCCCTGGCTCACCCCCAACAGCACACTGGGCATTAGCGGCGCCCAGCGTTCGCGTTGCAGCTTGCCGACCGCTTCCGCCACGAGCGCCTGGTTCTCGCGGACCTCCGGTCGCGTCATCAACGCCGTGGCGATCAATTGACTGGGCGGCTCATCAGCGGACACCAGGTGGAAGGCGGCGAGTCCCGGCTCCTGCGGTTCCAGCGCCAGCGTGGGATCGAGACGCATCAGTTGCGCGAGCCGGGCCGAAGCGACGCGACTCGCCTCCGTCGCTCGCAGCGCTTCGTTGCGGCGCAGCGCCAGTTCGGTGGAGGCGCGATCGGAGTCGGCGGCCAAGCCTTGGCCGGTCTTCGCGTAGGACTCGGTCAGTTCCGCCAGCCGCTCGGCGTGCGCGGTCAGTTCCCGCCATGCGGCCCGCTCCTGTTCCGCGCGCAGCAGTTCGCCGTACGCCAAGGCGGCTTCGAGCAGCATGTTGTTCGCGGCCGACTCGGCTCCGGCCTGCCGCGCCGCAGCCGTTTGGCTGGCAATCTTCGGTTGGAACCAAGCGTCCGCCGTGTGGACGTTCGCGTACAGGCCGGGGATCGCGGGCGAGCCCGCTCCGACCGCGCTGGCCCCAAAGCCGCCGTAGACCGCGTTGCGGTTCGTGTCGATGTTGCCGCCAATAACATCCTGAATCCGACCATCATGTTTGTTGTAGTTGGCGCCGGCGCGGAGCGACGGAAGCCAAAGCGCCTCGGCGCGGCTCCACGACGCGTACGCCTCCTCCACGCGATGCCGGGCCGCGATCACCAGCGGATTGTCGCGGTCCACCGATTCCAAGACCGCGACCAGCGAGACGGGAATGCTCGACGTGGCGTCCTCTTGCGACATTTCCAGCGACGGCTTCGCGACCTGGAAACTCGCGGTTCGGCTCGATGCGGGCGTCAGACTCGTGGGATCTGTGTCGCTCCACGCAGGCGTGGGCTCGTTGGCCGCGGGCGGTGGCGGCGTGGACGAGCGGTGGGCGGACACGGCGGAGGCAGCCGTCGCGGCGTGAGGCGGCTCACAGTAGGCGGCCATGGCGGGCAATCCGCTTTCTTCCCGCAAGCGAGCATGCTGCGCGCAACCGGCCATACCCAGCAGGCCAAGCAGCCCAAGGCCGAGCACGCTGCCGCGAAGCAATCTGCCGCCGAGCGAACCGCATCCGAGCAGTTCACCGCTGAGCAGTTCACCGCTGAGCAGTTCGCCGCCGAGCAGTTCGCCGCTGAGAAGACCGCTTCCCAGCAGACTGAAGCGGCGGCTACGGCGCCGCGTACGCGATGTCTGTCGAGCGGTCTTGTCCATGGAGTCGGCCTTTCCGCGGACCAGGCTCGCCGACGCCACTGCGGCGAACGCGAAGTCCACTACCGACTCTTTCGTCCAGCAAAGAAGGCTGGGTTTAACGAAAACGCTGGGTTTGCGGGGGTGATGAAGGGCCTTAAAGTTTCGCGGCGATCCGGTCGACGACTTGGCCTTCGCGGAAAGCGGTGACGTTTTGGCCGACGACATCGTCGTCGGGCTCGAGTCCGCCCGCGACCTCGACTTCGCCCGCAGCTTCCAGGCCCAATTGCAGTTCACGGCGCCCGAGAACGCCGTCGGCGCCGATCACCCAACACGCTGGTTTTCCTGGACCGGCGAGGATCGCGGATTTGGGCAAGACCAACGCCTCGGGTCGCTCGGCGACTTTGATTTTGGCATGAGCGAACATGCCGGGCCGCAGGCGGCGATTCGCGTTGGGCACGTCGATTTCCACTCGCAGCGTGCGGGTCGCTTGATTCAGCGACCACGTGGTGCGGGTCACTTGGCCTTCAAACGGGTCCGCGCCGAGCGCTGCGAGCCTGACGCTCGCGGCCGCGCCCGCTTCGACCATGACCGCGTCCGACTCGGGAACGTCTACCACGATTCGGACCGGGTCGATCGCGACAATTTCCAACAGCGGCACCTTTCCGCCTCCGGCGCCAG
>JBIKVL010000670.1:0-3490 GCA_044356875.1 Pirellulaceae bacterium
AAGTCTTGTGCATCGAAGGCGGATTGGACGAGGCCCGCTTCCTCGCGTTGGCTTTCGCCCCTGGCCCGCGCGGTCCGACGGCATCCGGTGACGCGCAGGCGATTCGCGTAGCGGTCGCCAGCGAAACAGCGCTGCTCGATCGATCGCTGCAGCGTTACGATCTGATCGCGTTGTGCAACGTCGCGCGCTTTCGTGAAAGCGAAGCCGACGCGATCGGCGATTACGTGTACCGAGGCGGTCGGCTGGTGGTGTTCCCCGGCGATCGGACCGACGTGGCGAACTACAACCAGCGGCTCGTGGATGCCTCGCAGCGGCTGCTCCCCGCGCGACTGGCCGCGCCGCTCGCGTCGGACGAGCTGCGGATCGATCCGCGGGGCTACCGCGATCCGCTCGTGGAACTCTTTCGTGGCCAGGAACGCGCGGGACTGCTTTCGACGCCGATTTGGTGCTACCTGCCGGCGACCGTGGTGGATGCGAATAAGGCCCGAGTCGCGTTGGCGTTTCACAACGGCGATCCGTGGTTCGTACACGAGCCGTTCGGGGCGGGCCACGTGTGGCTAGGCACGACGGCCGCTGCGCCCCGGTCCCGCATCGCCGGCTCGGAGCCGCCTCGGCCTTGGAACGCTTGGGCGACATGGCCGAGCTTCGTGCCGCTCGCGCAGACCTTGCTCCGCGAATCGCTCGCGGGCCGCTCGACGGCGCGAAATGTGCTCGTCGGCGAATCGCTGACCGGCGCGTTCGCGCTCGATGGAAACCGTTCTTCCAGCTCGGAGGGCCCGCGGTTGGAAGAAGGCTCGGGCGACGCGACGTTGCCGCAGGACGACGCGGTGCTGATCGAGTTTCCAACCGCCGAGCCGAGCGAAGCGTCCATGGTGCTCGAGCCCGTCGTCGCGCCCGAGTCCGCCCAGCGGCGGCGAATCGCCGCCGAGCGATCCGAGCATGAACTGCGCTGGATTCTGCCAGCGGCATCGATTCCCGGTATCTATGTCGCGCTTCCCAGTGGACCGACCGCGAAGACCATCGAACAGCGCTTCGCCGTCAATCTCAATACGCTTGAAAGCGACCCGCAGCGGATTGACGGCGACGACTTGCCAGCGGGGCTCAAGGAAAGTTTGCTCGTGGCCAGTCAAGAGTCCGGCCAGGGTGAAGGGGCGAAGGAGGGCGGAGCGGCCAGTGCCCAGGACAATCCCAGCCGAACTGCGCAGGAGGGCGCAGCCGAACCGGCGCCGAGCCGTTGGTTCCGGCCGCTCCTGGTGTCGATCGCCATGATGCTGGCCGCCGAAACGTTGCTCGCCTGGCGGATGGGAAGGCGGGGCGGCGCATGAACGCGGTCGAAACCTCGTTCGAACCAAGTTGGAGCGGGCCGCTGTGGCTGACGCTGGCGGTGCTCGCGGCCTGCGCGGCATTCGTCTGGTCGGTCTATCGCCGCGAGCGGGGACCGGCGCCCGCGCTGGTTCGCGGCTGGCTCGCGGCCCTCCGCTTCTCGTTGTTCGCGATCCTCGCCTGGATGTTCTACGGCTGGCTTCGGTCGGAGCATCGCACGGAACTGCCCGAGCTGGCGGTGGTGGTCGATGTGTCGTCGAGCATGGCGACGGTCGATCGCGAACTGGACTCCCGTGCAGCGGCAAAAGCGGCGAACGGCCCCGCCGCTCAACCAGCTCCAACGCCATCAACTTCGACGTCATCATCCGCGACGCCATCATCCGCGACGTCATCATCCGCGACGTCATCGGCCGCGACGAAAACAGCAGGAACGAAATCAGCAGCGACTCGGACCCGTGATGGCGGCGGCGAGCAAGTTCCGCCGCGGGACGCTTCCAACTCGCGGCTTGAACGCGTGAAACGATTGCTGGCGACGCCCGACACGGGGCTGTTGGATCGATGGCGCGAACGGTATCGAGTGCGGGTCTACCGCGTGGGGGCCACCACGGTCGCCGCGGATGCGTCAACGGTGAATGCGTCAGCAGTGAATGCGTCAGCGGTGGACGGGGCAGCGGCGGACGGGGCAGCCGCGGACGGGTCAGCGGTGGACGGGAATGTGGAATCGAAGCGAGCCAGCGTCGAAGCGGGCCGAACGGTGGATGGATTGACGAGCTGGGTGGCGGCCGACGAGGCGTCACGGCTCGGCGACGGTTTGTTCGATGTCTTGCAGGCGCAGCGCGGACGGCCAACCGCGTCGATTGTCGTGTTGTCAGATGGCGTGAACACCGAGGGGCGGTCGTTGGCCGAAGCGGCCGCATTGGCGGAGCGGCGCCGAGTTCCCCTGCAATGTGTGGGCGTGGGCGGCGAGCGCCCGCCGCGCGATGTCCGCTTGTCTGACCTGGCCGCCGACGACAGCGCGTTCGTGGGCGACCTCGTGGTGTTCCAAGCGACGCTCAGCGCGACCGGCTACTCGGGCCAAAAGGTGAGGGTGCGGCTGGTGCGCCAGGAGAACGGCGTCGTCCTGGGCGAACAGTTGGCGACGTTGCCGCCCGACGGACGGACCGTGCCCGTGCGGATCGCGTTCCGGCCGCTTGGTCCCGGCGATTTTTCGCTGGCGCTGGTCGCGGATACGCTGGCGGGCGAAGCGACAGCCTTCAACAATCGTCTGGCTCGCACCGTTCGCGTGGGGGAGGAAACGCTGCGGGTGCTGCTCGTGCAGGCGGCGCCCAGTTACGAGTTCCGCTATCTCCGCACGCTGCTCCAACGGCAGCGGAAACGCTCGCAGGCGTCCGAGCGGGCGGTGGCGCTCACGTCCGTCTTGCAAGAGGCGGATACCGATTATCCGAGCATCGACCCCGACGCGGCGTCCGCTTTTCCCACAACGCGGGAAGAACTGTTCGCCTACGACGTGGTCATTCTCGGCGATGCCGATCCGTCGTTGATCGGGCCGGCGGGAATGGCCAATCTCGAGGCGTTTGTCGCCGAACGGGGTGGCGGGTTGATCGTCTGTGCCGGGCCACTGTTCACGCCGCAAGCGTTCCTCGGGACCCGCTTGGCGAGTCTCTTGCCATTTGAATTGGAAAGCGTGCGGACCCCGGCCGCGGACGCGACGCTCGACGCCGGCTTCCTGCCGCGACTCACGCCGCTCGGAGCCGCCGCCGCTCCGCTGCAACTGGAGGACTCGCCGGAACGCAATCTCCGCGCGTGGAACCAATTGCCGCCGTGGTATTGGTTCGCCGCCGCGCCGGACCTGCGGGCCGGAGCGCGAGTGCTCGTCGAGCATCCCAGCCGCGTCGGACCCGGCGGACAACCGCTCCCGCTGCTGGTTTCCCAATTCGTCGGGGCCGGGCATGTCGTCGCGCAGCTCGGGGACGATTCGTGGCGTTGGTCCCGAGTTCCCGAAACCGAACCGTTATATGTCCGCTACTGGATGCAGTTGCTGCGTTGGCTCAGCCGATCGCGGCTGGCGAGCGGCCGCGGCGCCGTGCAGCTCACCACCGATCGGGAAAGTTACGAGACAACCGACAGCGTGCGTGTCCGCGTTCGCTTTGTCGACAGCCGACTGGCG
>JBIKVL010000671.1:0-3483 GCA_044356875.1 Pirellulaceae bacterium
GACGCGATATGGAGCCGCACGAGCGCGGCGGGATCGGTGGCCGCGAGCCGTTCGAGGAGGACGAGATCCCGTTGTTCATAACGGCCATCGTCGCCAAGAAGCCGCACGACCCAGGCGCGAACGTGTTCCGATTCATGAGTCGCCAGGGAATGAAGCCGGTCGTCGCCGAGTCCGCCGCTGACATGCAGCGCCCACAGCGCCCGCAGCTTGTGCTCGACGGCCGGCGCCGACACCAGTTGCTGGTCTAGCCGCGCATGGGCGGTCGACAAATCGTGCTTGGCGGCCGCGCGTTCCTGAAGGACGCGGCGGGCCTGGCGCGGATACCAGTCATTGGCGTGCGTCATCAACGCGGCAAGCTGTTCCGGGGTGGCGCGATCGACATTGGCGACCGCCGGCTTGGCGGTCTTGCCGTAAGCGACTCGGTAGATGCGGCCGGACGAGCGATGCACGCCGTCATTCTCATGGCATTCGCCCACGTCGGCCCAATCGGCCACATAGACCGCTCCATCGTGGCCGCAGAGCAGGTCGATGCCGCGAAACCAGGGGTTGTTCGCGAAAAGGAAATCGTCGGCGTGCTTGGCGACATAGCCCGAACCTTCCCGTTCGAGGCGGTCGCGGTTGATTCGCAGGCCATGGAGGTTGATTGCGAACACATCGCCCCGATATTCCGCCGGCCAATTATCTCCTTGGTAAATCATCAGGCCGGAGTGGGCATGGCCGCCACCGGCCTTCTTCGTCGACTCGGTGACGCCTTTACGGATGTCCGACCAAGCCTCGGTGGTGTCCCAGTGGAAGTGGTCAGCGTGTTGTTCGATGACGGAATAGATCCGCGGATTGAAGTGTTCACCATACATCCTACGGTAATGCGCGTTGGGAATGACGTGCCAGAAATGGCCGATCACGGTGTTGATGAAGAACATCTCGCCGTGTTTATCGAAATCGAAACCCCAGGGGTTGGTGGTGCCGTGGCACACGACTTCGAACGTTTCCCGCACGGGATGGTAACGCCAAATGCCGCAATTGATTCGGGCCCGACGACTGGCAGGCGTGCCCGGCGGTCCCACGTTCGAGGTGGCGAGGATTCCATGGCGGCCGTAAAGCCAACCGTCGGGGCCGAGCGTCAATCCGTTAACGATATTGTGACGCACCGCGTTGTCATTCCAACCATCGAGCTTCACCACTGGCGGGCCATCGGGCACGTCGTCGTTATTGGCGTCGGGAAGAAAGTAGAGGTATGGAGCGCACAAGGCCCACACACCGCCATTGCCGACAGCGACCGCGGTCAAACGCACGGCCCCGTCCCAGAACACCGTTCGTTTGTCACTCTTTCCATCGCCGTCCGAGTCCTCCAAGATCACGATGCGGTCACGAAGCTGCGTGGCGAAATTCACCTTGCTTTCGGCGTAGGTGTACATTTCGCAGACCCAGAGTCGTCCCCGGCCATCGGTGGTGATCGCCACCGGTTGCTGCACCTGCGGTTCGGCGGCGAACAGCGTGACTTCAAAGCCGGGCGGCACTTGCATTTTCGCCACTAACTGGGCGGGCGGAACCGGTTGGTCTTTCGCATCCTGTGTATCGAATGGTTGGGGAAACGCCGACGGTTCATCCGCGAGCAGCAACGCCGTTCGGAACGCGACGTGCAGTGCGAGCGACAATTGGACCAGCCATCGCCGGCCTCCGCCGAGGGACTGGTTCCAATTCCGCATCCAATGCCAGCCGGCATTAAGTCGTTTTGTCAAGGACATGGAAGAAGGTCTCAAATGGGTTAGTTAAAGGTGGGTGGCAACGCGATGAAGCCGACGAGTCTGTGGAGCGTCGTCTCCGGACAGTTCGCGACAGCGACGGACCGGCATCGAACGGGCGGAATGGAGCGCGCGTGCGAGGCGGAAATGTGTGGCGAAACAGCTCACCCCCTAGTGGTGCGTGTCGCTGGGGACGTGCCAGAAGGGGATGGGCCAAGCGTTGCGCGTGCGCAACGGTAAGTCATGCTCAAGAAACCGTTGAAGTGGCCAAAGTGATACGGTGTGAATGGGTGACGTTGTTGGGGAAGTGGGGTGGGGGCAGCGGGGTGGGGGTAGCGGGGTGGGGGTAGCGGAGTCAAACGCATGAGTCAGTTCCGTTCTTAGCTTGTGGTGATCGAAGGACGAACACCCCAACTGTGGCGATCGAGAACGGCGGCAGCCTGCGAATCGCATCAGGTGTAATTTAGCGAACAGTCGGTGTCCGCGAAACTTGAACGAACAGGCCGTGACTGGATTCGGTGCCGGCGGACGATCCGCTGGGTGGAAGGGAGCGTGGGTGTGATCGACATGCCGAAGTTTTGCCGTCCGGAAGCGTACAAGCTGTTCGGCGAGCAATTGCCAGGGATCGAGCACACCGAGAATCTCTGGAGGGCGACGGCAGCGATCGCCATGCATGCGATCGACGATGTTTCGCTCGAGGCAATCGATCGTCGACTCGCTGATCTCGCTGACCGGGTGCGGCGAGGGGCCAACAGCGGCCAGGAGGTGGCCTTGCAGGCCCACTTGCACCGGGTGATTTTCGATGAAGAGGGGTTCGCCGGCAATTTGAAGCAGTACCGCAATGCGCTCAACAGCTATTTGCCGGTGGTGTTGGAGACGCGTTGCGGCTTGCCAATCCTGCTGTCGTTGGTTTACAAAGTCGTGGCTGAACGGGTGTCTCTCCGCGTGGAAGGCGTGAACTCGCCCGGACATTTCCTCTGCCGAGCCTACGTTGCTGGACAGCCGATGCTGATCGATCCGTTTTTTGGCGGCAAGCTCCTGACACCGGACGAAGCTCGGCGACGCCTGTCGGACATGGTTGGACCGGATTCGCTTCCAGATCGCGAGTTGTTCCCGAGCGCCACCCATCGACAGTGGCTGTCGCGGATCCTGATGAACCTTCAGCGGCTATTCGAGGACGAAAACCGCCGGAGCGACTTGTACGCGATCACCGAATTGAAGCTGTTGTTGTCGAGATCCGCCGCGTGATTTCCAGGACCACCTTCCAGGCGCCGAATCGCATGGCCGCCACCTCGTCGAGCGTTGTTCGGAAAGGTGGTGTTGCCGCGGAAGCATGCGTGTGGCTGCTCGTGTCGTGCTGGATCGCCGGTTGCGCCGATCCTGTAGCGCGGCAAATCGACGACGTGCGGCGGGGGCGATCGGATCAGTTGAGCGTGGATGACCGCGACTTCTCCGATGATCAAATGTCCTCGCTTCAAGGACTCGACACGCTGGCTGAACTGCTCGTGGAACGTGGCCGCGTCACGGATGCGGGGCTCGACGCGCTCACGGGAATGAGCCGGCTGCGGCATCTACGCTTGCGTGGAGCGCGGATCACGGACGTTGGGGCGTCGAAAATCGCCAAACTGCGGGGGCTGCGATTCTTGAATCTACCGAACGCCGACCTTACGGATGCGGGCCTCGAACGGTTGACACAATTGCCCGACTTGGAACTGTTGCGTCTGGGCAGTCCCCGAATCAG
>JBIKVL010000672.1:0-3482 GCA_044356875.1 Pirellulaceae bacterium
CCCCACGGTTCATTCCCCGGGGACTGCCGCGATACGCGGCACCCACCAAGTGCCCCGCCCCGCCCCGCACCTGAATCTCGCCGCCCCGCAGTTCGGCGCCGAGCCAATCGCCCGCGTCGCCTTCAATCACGAGCGAACCGCCGCGCATCCGGCTGCCGGCATGGCGGCCCGCCGAGCCCGCCACCCGCATCGAACCGCTCGCCATCTTGGCCCCAATCCAGTGAACGCCCGACAGGTCTCCCTGCCACTCGACGCGTTCATCGCTGGCGTCCCCCTCGACATGGAAAAATTCCGCCAGCGGCACGGATTGATTGCCGAACTGGATCGGCAGTTGTTCGATCGCCGCGATAGACTGGTCGCGCACCGCTTCGGGAACGATGCCTTCCACCTCGACAGGCAGCTCCGTTTGGCCCCGGTAACGCAACGACAACATCTCGGAATCCTTCGTCCCGGCCAGCGACGCGGGCAGCCTCTTCGGCCGTGCATCGTCGCCGTGGGCAGTTCCAACCTGCATCCCTCCACGCGAAGGTTGCCCAAGCGGTTAGTGTAGCGGTAATCCTCGGCGGCGTTGAGGCCGCCAAGTCCCCCGTCGCCCTGACGAACAGCAAGGTTAGTCCCATGAATCGACCTCGCCTCGTGCTCGCCCTCCTCGGTTTGTCGCTGGCAACGCTCCCATCACCCGTTGCCTTCGCAACCTTGAAAGCAGCCGCTGCGGAATCGCCGCCAACCGCACCGGCTCCAACGCCAAACCTCCTTCCGGGAACGCAACCGCTGACGCCCCTGCCCGACTTCTCCGCTTCCATGGTGGCCGGGATCGATAGGATGGCGTTGCGGCTTGTCGAACAGTCCCGCTCCACGCGACGACCGACCCGAGAAAAACTCGTAGCCGCCTTAGGGATGATCGACGACCGCCTTCCCGTGCGTTCGCTCGAACTGGTAGGCGATACGACCTCGCCCGCGTTGCTCGCGCAAACCGAGTTCTGTGAGCTGTTCCGCGTCCGTTGGCCGGTGCTGGATGGCGTACACGGCGAAGGGGTGTATATCAAGCCAAAGGGAAAGCCGCTCGCGCGAATCCTCGTCTTACCGGACGCCGGCATCGCGCCCGAACAATTTGTGGACGCCCGCATGCTGGCGGCGAACTGCGAAGTGGTCGTCATGGCGCTTCTCGGCCGCGGCACACCATTCAGCAAAACCGACCGCCTTGGTATCCGCACGAACGTCCCGCATCGGGAATGGATCCATCGCCAATGTTTTCAGCTCGGCCGCCACCTGATCGGCTACGAAACCCACAAGGCGTTGGCGGTGGTCGATTGGTTCAAAGCGCAACCCGAACAAACGCCCGTCATCGTCGCGGGCGTCGGCGAAGGCGGCATGTTGGCGCTCCACGCCGGGGCGCTCGACGAGCGGATTGACGGCGTGTTTTCGGCCGGCTACTTCGCGCCTCGGGAAGCCGTCTGGCGGGAACCGCTCGAACGCAACGTCTTTGGGCTGCTCCGCGATTTCGGCGACGCGGAGCTCGCCAGCCTCATCGCTCCCCGTCCGCTCGTGTTGCGGCACGCGCATTATCCCGTTTACGAGGTTTCCCGAAGCGGCGAGCCGGGCCAACGCGCGGTCGCGGCGCCCGGCCGGCTCGCCGCGCCCGAACGCGCCACCTTCGACGCCGAAGTGGCTCGAGCGCGAGCCCTCGCGCCGCGCGGCAAACTATTGGCGCTCGGCGCGGATGATTCCGACGCCCTTGTGGTTCGTCATTTGTTGCCAAGTCCTGCGGCGGACGGCGTCGTCGCGAACCTGAAACGGAGTGTCGCCCCGCTGACGCTGCCGGTCGATAGCACTCGCGAGGAACGCGCCGTGCGGGAGCTCGAACGGTTCACGCAGCGATTGCTGGTGTCCTGCGAGGCGGAACGCGCGGCGAAGTTCTGGCGGACACTGCCGCTCAAACCGCTCGCCGCGTTCGAAGCTCGCACCGCGAACGACCGCGAACGATTCTGGAACGATGTGATCGGCCGCTTACCGGATCCCAACGCGCCGTTGAACGCGAAGAGCCGACTGGTGCGGGAGACGGAAACAGTGGCGATCTACGAAGTCACGCTGGATGTGTGGGAGGACGTCTTCGCGTGGGGCTGGCTGTGCTTGCCCAAGGATCTCAAGCCGGGCGAGCGGCGGCCGGTTGTCGTCTGCCAACATGGACTGGAAGGATTGCCGGCCGACACCGTGAACATGGATCGAACCAGTTCCGCCTGGGCCGCTTACAAGGGCTTCGCGCTACGACTGGCCGAGCAGGGGTTTGTCACGTTCGCTCCACACAATCCGTATCGCGGCGAGGACCGTTTCCGCGCGCTGCAGCGAAAACTCAACCCGCTCGGACTGACCCTCTACAGCGTCATCAACGGCCAACACCAACGGATTCTGGAATGGCTCCAGGCCCAGCCGTTCGCGATTTCCGACAAGATCGCTTTCTATGGACTCAGCTATGGCGGCAAGTCGGCGATGCGCACGCCGGCCGTTTTACCGGGATACTGCCTGAGCATTTGCAGCGGCGATTTCAACGAGTGGGTGCGGTATTGCGTAAGCACCGATCTGCCGATCCCGAGCTACGTCCACACGATCGAGTACGAGATTTGGGAGTGGAATCTCGCCCGCACGTTCAACTACGCCGAAATGGCCGCGCTCATCGCCCCTCGGCCGTTTATGGTCGAACGCGGCCACGACGACGGCTGCGGGACTGACGAAATGGTGAACTACGAGTACGCCAAGGTCCGCCGTTTGTACGACAAGCTCGGCCTCGGCCACCGCACGACCATCGAACATTTCGATGGACCGCATACGATCCACGGCGTGGGCACGTTCGAATTCCTGCGCCGCCATCTGCTCAAGGCGGGGCCGCGGTAATTGTCGGAATCCCAACGGCGGCTGGGATTGCTGGACAATCCCAAACTGGCGAAGATACTGGGGTGATTTCGATCGTCGCGAAGATGCGCGAGCGTTACGAATTGGGCTTGCCCAATTGTGTGATTGCCGCCGATGGGGGCCGGGAGAGTGTTCACACCTACGCTCAAGGGCCCGCGTATCTGGGACCGAAGTACAACGCGTTCGAGGTGGGCGGCGACCCCAGCAAGCCCAACTTCGAGATTCGCAACGTCTCGTTGCACAAGAGCCTGGAAGGACGGCTCGACGACCGCATGCAACTGCTACGCGGATTCGATCGCTTGCGCCGCCAAGTCGACTCGAGCGGCATGATGGGCGCCATCGACACTTTCCACGAAAAGGCGGTCAATATCATGACTCGGCCGCTAACGCGCGAGGCGTTTGATTTGTCCCAGGAACCCGACTCCCTCCGCGATCGGTATGGCCGCAATTCATGGGGGCAGCGGGCGTTGTTGGCGCGGCGGCTTGTCGAGGCCGGTTGCAGCTTTGTGACATGCGTGTTGGAAAACCCGCATCTGTCGGACACGTTCTACAACTGGGACACCCACGCGGTGAAT
>JBIKVL010000673.1:0-3474 GCA_044356875.1 Pirellulaceae bacterium
GCGGATATTGGGGTGGTTGTTCGAGGTCGCTGTCTTAGTGGACTGTAAATTGACCTGGCTTTTTGGGTGTTTTCAAGCGATTTCGGGGCGGGCCATGGACGCGTTTTTATCCGTGGCCATCCGCGTGATCCGTGGTAAATAATCTTTTCTGCCCTTTTGCTCTCTCACCCATTATCGAGCCACAGAGAATCTTTGTATTGACATAGAGGTTGCGATGACGCTGCGGATTCGTTTTTCATCGGATTCATTGTCGCGACTCGGCTTGTCGCGATGGTGCGGTTTGGTGCTTGGTAACGGAGGCAACCGACGGCTAACGATGGCCACTGTCGCGGTTTGTTCGCTCTGGCTTTCGATGTCGCAGGCGTTCGCCCAGCCGTCGCCATCTCAGTCGTCGCCAGCCATGGCGGCCAACGATCCGCTTTCAGGACCGACGTTGGAGTCGCGGTTGTTGGCCGAGTCGGCGGCGGCGCTCGCGGCGGCGGCGCGGAAGGAAGGCGACCCGCAACGCGGCGCGATCGCCTTCCATCAATCGTTGCTGGCGTGTGGCCGCTGCCATGTCGTCGCGGATGAATTGGCGGGTTCCCGGAAAGTCTCCATCCCAGGGGGACTCGGGCCGGATCTGACTGCCATTCCCGCCGATGAGCTGGACGCGGAAATCGTGCTCTCGATCTTGCAGCCGTCACGCAAGATTCGCCAAGGTTTCGAGACCGCCACTGTGGTGCTCGACAGCGGCAAAACGCTAACCGGGATGATCGTCGAACGCACGCCTGAACGGCTCGTGCTTCGCGACGCGGCCCGATTTGGCGAAGTGGTGACGTTGGCTGCTGGCGAAGTCGAGGAAGTCCGGACGCAAACCACTTCGCTGATGCCCGCCGGGCAAGTGAATCAGTTGGCGGGGCGGCAACAGTTTTTGGATCTGGTGCGTTACGTGTTCGAAATCCGCTCGGGAGGACCGGCCCGCGCTCGCGAGTTGCAGCCGCCGGCCTCGTTGCTCGCCGCGACCCTGCCCGACTACGAGTCGCGGTTGGACCATGCCGGGCTGTTGCGTTCCCTGGATGGTGACGCGCTGCGGCGTGGCGAAAAGATCTACGCGCGGGTCTGCGCGAACTGCCACGGCACGCTCGAAGCGCCGGGCTCCTTGCCGACGTCGTTGCGATTCGCCGAGGGCAAGTTCCGCAACGGCAACGATCCGTTCGCCATGTATCAAACGCTGACTCGCGGTTTTGGTTTGATGGCCGCTCAAGGTTGGATGGTGCCGCGGCAGAAGTACGATGTCATTCACTACATCCGCGAGACCTACTTGAAGGGACGGAATCCGTCGCAGTACGCCCCGCTCGATTCCGATTATCTGGCGGGTTTGCCTCGGGGAGATACGCGCGGCCCCGAGCCAAGCAATATCGAGCCTTGGGTGGTGATGGACTATGGTCCCAGTTTGATGGGCACCTACGAGTTCCCCGGGGTCGCCGACGGTGCTCGGCCCAACATCGCCTACAAGGGGATCGCCGTGCGGCTCGATCCGGGCGCGGGCGGCGTTTCCCGCGGCCGCCATTGGGTCGTTTACGATCACGACACGATGCGGGTTGCCGGGGCTTGGTCGCGCGAGCCGGCCGCTAAAACTTCGCCATTCATCGATTGGGGCGGCATTCATTTCGATGGGCGACACGGCACGCACCCGCGGGTTTCGGGAGAGATCGCCTGGGCCAATCCCGTCGGACCCGGTTGGAGCCGGCCGGTCGATTCGCTGCCGGTTGCCCAGCAAGCCGGCTTCCCCGAGGACGCGTTGTTCGTCGATGACCAACGCGTCGTCGGACGCGATCAACGGCGTTATGGTCCACTGCCGCGTTCATGGAGCCGCTTTCGCGGCATTTACCACTCCGGATTGCAGACTGTCGTCGCCTATGAACTCGGCGGCGATTGTCAGGTGCTGGAATTGCCGCGATTGGTAAGCACCACGGACGGTAAGGAGATTTTTGCCCGCCAGTTCGAACTGGGCCCGCGAAAACGACCGCTGCTGTTGAACTTGGCGGCCTCGCCCCAGTCGCCCGTCGTCAAGCTGGAAGGAACGGATGCTTCGCCGCTCAAGCTTCGGACATGGTCGAATTCGGCCGCCGATTTCGCGTGGCTCGGACCCGACCGCGTTGCGAGCGGCAGTTCTCCCGAGTCGAGCGGCGGTTCTGCCGAGTCGGGCAACGGTGCTCCCGAGTCGGACGGCAAAGCGGTGAAGGAACCGGAACGAGCCACGCAGCGCGGTGATTCCGTCCCCGGTGGACAACCGGTGCGGTTCGATGGCCGAACGTTCGTGGAAGTAGTCGAGGCAACGGCTGGTGGCGAACGCCAGCCGGCGGCGGCGACTGCCGCGGCGAAAGCCAGTTCCACCGATTTCGTTCTGGGGAAATCCGACTTTTCCATCGTGGCCCGCATTCGCACTCGCCGGGGCGGCACGGTTATGGCGTTCGCGCCGCCAGGGTCGAAATGGGCGCCCGATGGCCAATCGCTGTTCATTCGCGATGGACGATTGACCTTCGATATCGGTTGGGTGGGCGCGGTGGCGTCGCGGAGCCGCGTGGATGACGGCCAGTGGCACGCGGTCGCCATGACGTGGGAACTGGCCAGCCGCCGCGTTCGTCTATACGTCGATGGCAAATTGGACGGCGAGGGCTCGTTGGCGCCGCAACGCGGATTGGATTCGACCGTTGTCCGCATCGGCTTCACGTCGCCCGATTTTCCCGCTCAGTCGTTCTTCGAGGGCGACATCGATGTCGTGAGGTTCTATCGCCAGCGCTTAACCGAAGCGGAGACCGCAGTCACTGCGTCGACCACCGCGTCGACCACCGCATCGACCAGCGCATCGACCAGCGCATCGACCGGCGCATCGGCCAGCGCGGACCCTGCAAATCGCGAGTCGAAGGACAGTTCGGGCAGCGCTGTTTCCAAACCGGTCGCCGAGTGGCGACCGGGTGTCGCGATGGTGGCGGGGCGGGTCGAAGATCGCTCGGGACGCGGGCATCATGGGACCGTGCGACGCGGCGCGGCGGCCGGCCGAACGGCGCTTGCGGGACGGCACCCGGGCACGTCTGGCACGTCAGGCACGTCGGGCACGTCAGGCACATTGGTCGCCGGGATTGCGCCGCGAATCGACGGCTTGGCCTGGCATTCAAGCGCGGAGGGTCAGTTGCGTCTGGCGATCCCCGCCGGCGATTCGGTGTTGCGCTTCACCGTCTGGACGGCGCGGATCGCGGCTGTGACGGAGGACGCGGCGCGGGGCTTGGCGGCGAGCGTTGTCGTTGAAGAGCCAGCGGGCGCCTTGGAGCGGTACACGCGCGGCGGTCCGCCGCGGTGGCCGCAAAAACTCGAAACGGAAGCCGTGATCGGAGCGGCTCGCGGACCGTTCGCCGTCGACATTCTCTCCGGTCCACTCAATAATCCATGGCTCGCCCAACTGCGGTTCACGGGGCTCGATTTCTATCCCGATGG
>JBIKVL010000675.1:0-3473 GCA_044356875.1 Pirellulaceae bacterium
TGATGGCTGATGGCTGATGGCTGATGGCTGATCGCTGAAAGCTGATCGCGAAGCGTGGGGCGGCGGAGTTGAGGAGAGAAAAACATGGCGGTGCGAGTGAAGAAGCACTTGCCGGGCGGCACGATCATTCTGGATCGGCCCGGCAAGAAGAACGCGTTGACGCGACGGATGATCGACGAGTTGCAGCAGGCATTTTCGGACCTGCACCAGGAGAAGAAGGTGCGGGCGGTGATCCTGGCGGGGGCCGGGGACGCGTTCTCCGCCGGGCTTGATCTGGCCGAAATGAAAGAGGCGATGGCCGAGCCTGATGCGCAATCGCGATGGTATGACGATGCGTTGGCCTATCGCGATTTGCTGGAAACGATGCTTCGGTTCCCGAAACCGATTTTGGCGGCCGTGAGCGGACCGGCGTTGGGAGCCGGCGCCAGCCTGTTGCTCGCCTGCGATGTGGTCATCGCGGCTCATGATGCCCGGTTCGGCTTGCCGGAGCCGCGGCGAGGCATTGTCGCGGGCCTAGCCGCGCCGCTGTTGGCGTTTCGGATAGGAGGCGGATGGGCGGCCAATCTGCTGTTGACCTCCCGCACGCTCGACGCTGCCGAAGCCCACCGCATCGGACTGTTCCACGAGCTCGTCGCGCCGGCGATCGTCTGGGCCCGCGCGCAACAACTCGTCGAAGAGATCGCCCAGTCGGCTCCCGAGTCCTTGCAGTTGACCCGCCGCCTGCTCTACGAAACGATCGCCGAACATCTCGGCACCTCGCTGTCCGCCGGAGCCGCCGCCAGCGCGACGGCTCGCACCACCGAAGCGGCCGCTGAAGGACTAGCCGCGTTCGTCGAAAAGCGTCCCGCCACGTGGCCCTGACGGGAAGAAGATGGCCGTTACCGGCCCATTCCCACCGAGGCTATTTCGATTGCAACGCAAAATCGAAGGTCTTCTGGCTAGCGGACACGTCGGCCTTCAGTTCCGACTTGGCGTTGTAGCGGGGCGGGACTTTTTCGGCCACCGCGCTCTTGCTCGCTTCCGGATTCGCTTCACCCACTTCGGCAGCCCCTTCGCCCTCAGCAGCGTTGAGGCCGATGATCTTCCGCGCCGTGCTGATGCGAACCGTCTTGGGCCCCGGCGTGCAGCCGCTCTTTTGCGAGTCGAGTTGCAACGCGTAGGCGCCTCCCGCGTCGGTCAAACCGTAGGCGAACTGACCGTCCGGCGCGTCGAATGTGACCACTGCGCCGGCGAGCGGTTGGCCGTCCAGGGTCACTTTGCCGCCAACCGAGATCAGTTCCACCTTCGAGTAATCGGCCCCTGTGTCGCCACATCCGACGACGCACACGAGGCTCAACACCAGGCCGAGCAAGCAACCACGCGCAACGGCCTTCGCGAAGATCGCCCGAACTGTTGGCGTGATTGTGGCCATCACTTCCATTCCTCTATTTGCCATGTTCCCATTCTCGTCGCTAGTTCTAGTGACTCGGTTCAGGTCGTGGAGCGTTGACGCCTAGAAGTTGCCAGCTGGTTCGCCACCATCCCGAGAACCCGCCGCTTGGTAGATCGGCAAATTGACGGTTTCCGCAATGAACCGCACCGAGCCATCCGCGAGAACGAACATCGCGCCGCCAGGATGGTAGCTGCCAAACGACATTTCCATGATGACTCCGGGCACCGTGGGGTCTTTCCGCGAATTGATTTTGGGACCAGTCGAGCCAAGTCCCTCGCTGTACTCGGTGCCGCCCAGTCCTCCCGAGACCCAGCCGCCCGACTGCGGACAGCCGAACTGCCAGAAGTCCATGCCCTGGCCGTCTTTCACATAGGTCGGCTCGGTTCGCGATTCGCCAATCATGATGGTGTTGGACGTTCCATCCATGACGTCTGCCAAACGGATCGCGCTGTTACCCCAAAACATGCCGTTCAGGTTGATCTCTTCGAGCGCGCGGGCGCCGGCAGGGATGCCGGTGGGCAACGTGCTCCGGTCGTCCGAGTAGATATTGCTGCCCGCGCAGCCGCGGTAGCTGACCGGGACGCGATTGGTAATTCCTTCGTTGGTCAAGAACAAGGGAATCGGCATGCTCGGGCAGCGAAACATTCCGACCGGAGTGGCGCATGCGACTGTGTTCGCCGATCCAGAATCCCAGTTGCCAACGCCGCTCTCCTGGAAAATCAGCGTGGAATGCAACGGTTGCTGTTCGATGTACGGGAGGATTGGAGCCGTCCAGAGGGCTTCCAGATCGCTAAAACCAAAGGGAAAGCTCCCCAGCGCGTCGTGGTAATTGTGCATCGCCAAGCCGAGTTGCTTGAGATTGTTCGAGCAACTCATCCGGCGCGCGGCCTCTCTCGCCGCTTGCACTGCTGGTAGCAGCAGTGCCACAAGCACACCGATGATCGCGATCACCACCAGCAGTTCGACCAGCGTGAACCCGGCCGCGCGTTCCGATCGCGAAACACTGTTCGCCTTCATCCCGTTCCCTCCGATTGAATGAATCGAATCCTGAAAACACGGGGAAGTATTGGGCAGCCAGATGAAGATTCCGTGAGTAAAGCGCGAACGCGCGGTAAGCCGAGCATGCGGCAGGCGAACGACAGGAGGTGGATGCGAGGGAACTCAAGCGAAGCGTGCGAGCTACGCGTTGAAGAAGCGGAGCGTGCGGCGTGCGGCGTTAGCGGGCTTCGGCAGCGAGCAGCTCGATGAGCGGCTTGGGGTCTGGCAGGCCATGCGGGTGATGGTCGCCGCCTTCCTTCGCAAAGACCTTCAGTCGGCCATTGTTTTCCTGCCAAAGTTTTACGACGGGCGCGGCGTTGTCCTCGAAGGGAACCACCTTGTCGGCGGTTCCGTGGCATGAAATCAAGAACACTCCGGCCTTGATCGCGGGCAGTAGGCCATCCGTTGGCCGGAGCGACTTCGCTTGGGCATCGGCATCGTTGCCGTAACCGAACTCGGTTTTATATAGCGACCAATCGTTCGCGCTCGACTTGCCTTGACGAGTGAGCGCGAACCCGCCCGGCCAAGAACGGATGTCACAGACTCCGTTGTCCAAGTAGAGAACGCTCGCGCGATCGGGGTGCAAACGAACCCAAGCGTTCACGTAGAGGCCACCCCGCGAGATCCCCAGCAAGGCCGGCTTCGCGGAAAATCCCCGTTTCCCGTGGAGTTCGTCGTACACCTTTTCCCAGGTCGCCATGGCGCGGGGCGAGCCAAACTGGTTGCTCACGCTGACATAGACGACGTGCCACCCCTTCTCAACCAGCCCGTCTTCGAGCGACCTCAGGTGCCCGCCGAACTCGCCAACCCACAGCCACGGCTTGCCCGGCGCCGCTTGGGCGGGCACCTTGATCGAGACGGACTTGCCATCGATCGTGAGTTTCTCCAGTGTCGCCTTCTCCAGTGTCGCGGCCGACCCGATCGACACGGCAACGCTGGCAGCCAAGGCGGTCAGCGTGGCTTGGACGAACGGGATGACGTGTTTGGTTCCCGACTTCATGGG
>JBIKVL010000674.1:0-3473 GCA_044356875.1 Pirellulaceae bacterium
CGATGAGGCGTAGATGCTAGTTGCTAGTTGCTAGTTGTCAGTTGCCAGTTGCCAGTTGCCAGTTGCCAGTTGTCAGTTGCTAGTTGCCAGTTGCCAGTTGTGAGTTGCTAGGTCTCAGCGGTCATTGGCCATTCGTCACTGGTCATTGGTCACTGGTCATTGGTCATTCGTCACTGATCGCTTAAAGCTGAACCCTGAACCCTGACCCCTGACCCTGCTAACCGAGGAAGTAGTTCATCAGTTTCCAGCCTTCGGGGAAGTCGAGCGGGGAATGGGCGGCGGCGACTTCGTCGTAGGTGGGAATTCCGGCGGCGGCGATGCCGGTGCCGCAAATCGTCCAGGGGACGTAGCCGTGGCTGTGCGTCTTGGTGCGAACGGGAGTCGGATGGTCGGGCGAGACCAGGATGCGGTAATCGCCGTGGGCTCGGAGGGCGTCGTGCAGCGGTCCGACGATATGACGATCAATCTGCTCCAACGCTTCGATTTTCGCGGCCGCGTTCCCCTCATGGGAGGCCTCGTCCGGCGCCTCGATGTGAACGCAGATCACGTCGGTGCTCGGCAAGGCGGCGATCGCATAGCGTCCTTTCGCCGCGTAATCGGTGTCGAGATAACCGGTGGCGCCGGGGACTTCGATTCGATCCCAGCCGACGAGCGCCGCGAGGCCGCGGAGCAGGTCGACCGCCGTGATCATTTTGCCCGACTTCCCGTAGCGTTCGCGAAACGACTGCAAGCGCGGCGCGCGGCCCAGTCCCCATAACCACACCTGGGTCGCCGGCAGTTTGCCCGCCGCGACGCGGTCGACATTCACCGGGTGGCCCGCGAAGACGCTTTGGCTGCGGTCCATCAGTCCGCGGAGCAGCTCCGCGCCGACTCCACGCGGGAAATCGTTGACGATCGTTTTGTCCGTAAGATCATGGGGCGGAGTCGTACCGGTTTCCGTGGCGAACGGCGCGGGCTCGCCCGCCACCCCGCGGTACAGCAGCAAATTGCGGTAGCTCACCCCGGGAACAAACCGCCAGCGGTCGCCACCTAGTTTGTCCTGGGCAAGTTGATCCTGAGCGGTGGCGAGCAACGCGGCCGCCTCGGCGCTGGAGATATGCCCCGCCGTGAAACTGCGCATCAACTGGTTTTCGATCGTCACCAGGTTGCAGCGGATCGCCCAATCGTCAGGGCCGAGTTCGATACCCTGCGCAGCCGCCTCCAAGGGGGCTCGGCCCGTGAAGTTCGCGCAGGGGTCGTACCCCAGCAGACTGAGATTGGCGACGTCCGAGCCGGCGGGAAGATGGGGAGGCACATTGTTCGAGCGGCCCACGACGCCGGCGGCCGCGATCGCGTCCATGTGGGGCGTTCGCGCCGCTTGCAACGGCGTCAAGCCGCCGAGCGAAGCTTGGGGTTCATCCGCGCAGCCATCGGGAATGATGATGGCGTACTTCATTGTTCAGCCTCCCAGCACGCGAAGACGCACGGTGCCCGCGCGGACAACCTTCAATTGGTCGATTTCCCGCACCGCCGCGTCCGCCGCGCCTTCGCTGGCGGCGTGCGTCATGATTACGAGCGGAACATAGCCATCAAGGGCGTCAGTGGCTTCATGCTGGATCACCGACGCAATGGAAATCCGATGGCGGCCAAGCGCTCCGCAGATTTCCGCCAACACGCCCGGATGATCGGCGACGGCGAACCGCAGATAATACCGGCCCATCACTTGACTGTGGTCGCAGCGATCGACTCGCGACTGCCGCTTCGACCACAGGTCGAGCGCTCGGAAGGTGATTTGGGCCCGACCTGTGATCGTGTCGATCAGGTCGGCCACAACGGCCGAAGCCGTCGGCATGCGGCCCGCTCCTAGGCCGTGGAAGAACAGACGGCCCACCGCGTCCCCTTCCACCGTCACGGCGTTGTAGGCCTGGCGGACCTCGGACAACGGCCGCCCGATCTTCACCAAATTCGGCGATACATGGATTTCCAACTGCCCCTGCGCCAACTGAGCCAACCCGATCAGCTTGATGCGATACCCGAGTTGGCGGGCGTATTGGAGGTCGGTCGAGTCGAGCCGGTCGATGCCCACTCGCGGAATCTCCGCCCAGTGAATCCGGGCGCCAAAGGCGATATGCGCGAGGATCGCCAGCTTCTGGGCGGCGTCCGAGCCGTCGATGTCCATGGTTGGATCGGCCTCGGCGTACCCGAGCCGCTGCGCTTCGGCCAACGCCTGCGCGAAGCTCATCGCCTGCTCTTCCATCCGCGAAATGATGAAATTGCTGGTGCCGTTGAGAATGCCCCGCAGCGATGAAATCTGGTTAGCGGATAGGCATTGGCTGATGTTCGTGATGATCGGAATCCCGCCCGCCACCGCCGCCTCGAAGGCGATCGATCGGCCCAGTTCGCGGGCCCGATCGAACAGCTCGGTGCCATGTTCCGCCAACAACGCCTTATTGGCAGTCACGAGATCCTTGCCGCTTTCGAGAATCTTCAAAGCGACCGTGCGAGCCGGCTCCAATCCGCCCATCAGCAGCGCGACAACGCTGATCTCTGGGTTCCCCGTGATGTTCGCCAGATCGTCCGATAGCTTATGCGGCGGCAAGGCAACTTCGCGTTCGCGGGCCAAGTCCCGGACCACGACATGTTCCAGAATCACGTTTCGGCCGGTCTGCCGGGTGATCCGATCGGCGTGGTCGAGCAGCAATCGGGCGACCCCAGTGCCGACCGTTCCCAGCCCAACGATTGCGACCTTGGTATCCGCCATGGCGATTCAACAATTCCTTGCCAGCCAGCACTTTGAGACTCAATGAACCTTTCCACCCGACACTCGGGGGGGATCGGAATCAGGTCATTCCATACTAGGTAGCGGGCCCGCCGAGCGTCAAGGCGGCGGATTTGACGACATCTTATTGCGAACTGCGGCGAACGCGCCTAAGATGTCGAAGAGATATTGGGAATCTGTCTCAACAAGCGTTCGCGAGCCGATCGAGCCGACTTGCGGCCATTGCGGAGATCACGCTTATGGTATCGCTGCTGCCGTTGTTTCAGTTGGAACCTGGCCAACGCGCCCGTATTCGTCAGCTCATGGGGCTGCCGGATCAGGTCCACCGGCTAGAGGAGCTGGGGTTGCGAGCCGGCTCGACCGTGGAAATGGTGCAACCGGGCAGCCCCTGCATCGTGCGGCTCGACGGCGGCAAGCTTTGCTTCCGTGGCAACGAGGCTTTTTCGGTGCTGGTGCAAGCGGGAGATGACGCTTGAGCCGGACGGCGGCCGAACTGCGTGTCGGCGAGCGGGCGCGGGTCGTGCGTGTGGATGGCATGGACGAGATCTCCATGCGGCTATTGGAGATGGGACTCACGCCGGGCGTCGAGTTGGAGTTATTGGGGAAGGCCCCGCTGGGCGACCCCTTGGAATTTGAATTGCGTGGCTACCGTTTGAGTGTGCGGATCGCCGAGGCGCGGCGCGTCGCGGTCAGCCCGCTCAGCGGAGATTCGTAG
>JBIKVL010000676.1:0-3466 GCA_044356875.1 Pirellulaceae bacterium
ATAAAAAACGAATTCGTTCAATCGCCAAGGAGCTGGGGCACTCCCGCAAGACGGTCGCTAAGGCGGCGCGGCATGCCGCGCCGCCCGGCTAACGGCGATCGACCACCTCGCTCAAGCCGACAATCTGAACGAGTTGGGTCCCATGATCCTCGAACAGCGTGATCAAAAACTGGACGGAGACCGATCGCGATGACAGCAAAGCAGGGCCGAAGCGATAGCCGTTTCCTGACAATGATCGCCACGGCTCACTTCGCGGGCTTCGGCGTTATCACTACGGCGTTGTCGTCGATCCGCATGCCGAGGTCGCCAGCCTCGCAAATGTATCGAATGACGTCGTAGAGCGTTACGTTATGCAATTCCAGACTGAGGCGAAGCCGGGACGCGTCGGCCCCAGCAGGCTCGAACACCAACAGGTTGATGCCCATTTTCTCCCGGTCGATCTCCCGCGACTTCGCCCTTAGATAGACGGCCACGTCTTGCAGCGACGCTTGCTCGAAGCTAAGTGCCGAAATCGTCGCCGCCTTCAGTTTTCTTTCGAGCAACTCCTGGGCGGGCGTCGGCGTCATGGTCGCCACCACGTAGGATTTGTCGCCAATCTTCAGTTTAGCGCCATTGACCAGCTCGACCGGCCCATACTCCGCGCCCGTCCGCTCGTCGCGCAGTTTTAACTTTTCCGCCGCTAACGATGGACTCAAATAAATGCCCATCGCTCCCGAAATAACCACGAATACAAACACGCGAAACATGGCAATCAATCCTTTCTGGGCGTCTTTTCCGCCACAATCTTGAGATAGCTACCGTTTTCTTTTATATCCCGCACAATCAGGACCCGTTTCGACCAACTAGCCAAGCGGGAGTCCTCGTAAACCACGGAAACGCATTTGAACCGAGCCGGCGGCGCCTTAACGGAAATCGGCAGCCCGATGAAGCCGATCGCGACGACCGCCAACATGCCGCCCATCCCACATGCCACAACCCATTTCACGTCGCGTTTGCCGGTCTGTTTACAACGCGGGATTCGCAACCATTGGGCGAACCAATGTAGGACGATTACCTTCCGCGAACCCATCGCCGAACGAACCTCCGCCCGGATTCGCGATTGCGCCTCGCCACTCAACCGCCGTTGATCAACCATCTGTCGAAGGACATCCGAAATCATCGGCGTTGGTGGCGGTTGCTCGTTGCTTGTCATGGCCGCGTCCCGCAATTCCTACGATGAGTGCCTGTTTAACGTTCAAGGTTCAAATCCGGCGGCAATAATCTTCGCAGCGACTCCCGCGCGTAATACAACCGGGATTTCACCGTGCCGGCTCCCACGCGAACGATTCCAGCAATCTCGTCCACCGACAGCCCATCATAATAGTGCAGCACAATCACTTCGCGGTGGTTTGCGGAAAGCCTCTGCAGTGCGGCGGCGACAAGCTTGCTCACCGTCGCGGCGTCGAGCAGTTCCCCCATCGATTCCGAAGGCTCGATAAGGGGCTCCGGCAACGAGTCGGTAAAGCACAAACGCCAAAGAGAACGGCGACGCTTGCGATGAAGATTCAGCAATATCCCATACAGCCACGTGAAAACTTCCGATTGGCCGCGGAACCGGTTGATGGCGCCAATCGCCCGTAAGAACGTTTCCTGCACAAGATCTTCGGCAACCTGCTCATCACCGCTGAGCAGTATGGCGGACCGAAATAGCCTGTCGCCATACATATCGACGAGTCGCTCATGGGCAGCGACATCGCCTCTGCGCAGGGCTTCCAGGAAACACGAGTCCTCCATGGCACCTGTGTACCCAATCCGACGCGTCGGTTCAAAAAAACCGGCCAACCGTGGAAGAAACGGCCCGCATGCCACAGACTCGGAAGAGCTAGGCTCGCTCGCCTGTCGCGATGTCGATGGCGCCGAGAGCGCGGATCACGGGCAACACGAAAATCTTCCCGTCGCCCATTCGGCCGGTTCGAGCCACCTCGACGACCTTGCGAATGATCTCCTCGACGCGGGCATCGTCCACCCAGAGCGTGATTTCCACCTTGGGAAGAAAGGCGAGCGAATACTCGGATGGCCCGTATTCGCTGAGGTAGCTCTTTTGACGCCCGTAGCCTTTCACCTCGCCAACGCTCAACGCCTCAATGGGCGCTCGCTTGAGGCTTTCCAGCACCTTTTCGGCGAGGTACGGCTTCACGATCGCGACAACCTGCTTCATCGGCGGGCACCCCGACGGACGCCGTCCACAGGAGGGCGGCCTGTCGCTAGCTGAAGAAGTTCACGCCGAACAAGTTGAACTCGGGCGAGCTTTCCACTTCGATGTCGCCATTCACTTGGGTCATGCAGGCCAGCCGCATTTCCTTCTCATGGCCGATGTACATCAAGCAGACCGGCACCGGTTCGGGAACCGGCACGTGGAACTTGAACTTCTCCCGCAGCGTCATCGGGTTGGTGTTTTCCATCCCCTTCTTGATGAGCACCCGGCAGGTGCCGCAGGTTCCCATGCTTTGGCAGTTCACGAACCTGTTGATCGATGCCCCGATCCCGTTCACGCCGCAGTTCAGATTGATCCCCGCCTTGACCGCCTCCTCGCGCAGCCAAGCCCCTTGGGGTACTTCGATTTCCTTCTTTTCCTTGAGGAATTTGATGATCGGCATGGGAATCACCTGGATTGCTTCGTCGAACGGCCACACGTCGTATCGTAGTCGTGTGCCAAGCCATCTGTCCAGTCGCCCCGACCGTTGGGATTCACGCTCGGATGGAGTACAATCCCCCGCCTTGCGCCGCTGGAACAAGCGCGCTCAAGGCCGGTAAGTGGCGTCGATGGGGCCGACGGACGGGATCAGGTCGAGCGATGGGAACGGGCATGACGAGCGCGGAACGGCGGATTTTGGTCACGGCGGCACTGCCGTACGCGAACGGTCCGATCCACATCGGACATCTGGTCGAGTACATCCAGACCGACATTTGGGTACGGTTCCAAAAGCTCCGCGGCCGGCGCTGCGTGTTCATCTGCGCCGACGATACGCATGGCACGGCGATCATGATCCGGGCGCGGCAAGAAGGCCGGTCCGAAGAGGCGTTGATCGCGGAGATGAGCGCCGCGCACCAACGCGATTTCGCCGGCTTCGATATCGCCTTCGATAACTACGGCAGCACCAACAGCGACGAGAATCGCCGATTGTGCGGCCAGTTCTGGACCGCCCTGCGGCAGTCCGGCCTCGTGGTGGAACGCGAGGTTTCCCAGCTCTACGACCCCCAAGCGGGCACGTTCCTCGCCGATCGATTCGTCAAGGGAACCTGCCCCAAGTGCGGAGCGGCCAACCAATACGGCGATAGCTGCGACAAGTGCGGCGCAACTTACAGTCCCAGCGATTTGATCGAACCGACGAGCGTGCTGTCTGGCGCCCGTCCCGAGCTCCGAGCCGCCAAACACCTGTTCGTCGAACTGGAACAGCTGCATGGGTTCCTCGAGGCTTGGACCCAG
>JBIKVL010000677.1:0-3465 GCA_044356875.1 Pirellulaceae bacterium
ACGCCGAGCGGAACAAGCGGAGCGGCGTGAGCCGCCCGGCCCATGAGCCGATCGATGTTCACCACCAACCAATGCCCCGACGTCCATCGTTTTGGGCGCCGGGGCCACACGCGTTCGCACCGCTACCGGGCGGCTTACGCCGCTCCGCTAAAAAAAGCGGTCGTTCACCGCCGTCGTCGTTTACCGCCGAGCCGTAGGCGATGGCTCGGCCGCAAAGCGAAATCGCGGACGCCGAGCGGAACAAGCGGAGCGGCGTGAGCCGCCCGGCCCATGAGCCGATCGATGTTCACCACCAACCAATGCCCCGACGTCCATCGTTTTGGGCGCCGGGGCCACACGCGTTCGCGCCGCCGCCGGGCGGCTTACGCCGCTCCGCTAAAAAAAGCGAGATCGCGTGAGCGGGGTGGAACAAGCGGAGCGGCGTGAGCCGCCCGGCCCACAAACCGCTCGGTGTTCACAACGAACCGAGGTCGCGACGCCCATCGTTCTCGGCGCCGGGGCCACACGCGTTCGCACCGCTGCCGGGCGGCTTACGCCGCTCCGCTAAAAACGCGTTCACACCCCAGGGCCCTCTTTGCCGATTTTTCGGAATTTTCCAGCAAAAAAATCGGCTCGCCGCCCCCGAGTGGACGTGGACATTTGGGAAACGCGACAAACACCACTGCCTAAAACTCGGGCACAGACACGATGCCCAACTTTCAAGCACGACTGCCCGTTCCATTGGCATTCCTCGTGAATCGCTGCAAGTGCTTGCATTGCAAGCAAGTCGGCGCTGGCCTTGACATCGCAGCCAAGATTGCGGCGTTCGTGGGTCGATGGGCGGCTCGGCGAGGCACTCAAGGAGATGGGTTATGCGGGGGACGGAGCGAAAGGATGGCCCAAAGCGGGCCGAGCCACAATCAGCGGACTTGGGGACGGAGGGGTTGCCGTTCGCCACACGGGCCCGCCAAGTCTACGAACGCGCGGAAGGACTGGTGGCGGGCAAGGCGGACTGGATCACCGTCTTCCGCGAAGTCTTCGGTCCGGCCGGCATCGCCCGCGAATACTTCCCGACCACCGAGGAGATGGAGCAGTTCGAGCAGACGCTGGAGTTCCGCGCGATTCGGCAATTCATCAGCCAACTGCGCGAACAAGCCGGGGACGCGGCGGAGCGGGTGGCGACTCGGATGATCACGGTCCGCATCCCCAAATCGCTGCACGAGTCGCTTCGCACGGAAGCGCACGCTCGCAAAACGAGTCTCAACAAACTGTGCATTTGGAAACTACTGCAGTCGCTCGACGACGAAAACGTCGTCTGACGCGGCGAAATCGTCATCCACTCAACCCACGCCGACGGTCCCGTAGCGACCAGCAGGAAGCTGGCCCGGCGGCCCATCATCCCGAAGGGGGACAGCCACTATGAACTTGCCATTGTCGCATGCCGACGGCGACCAAGCCGCTCGATCGAGCCGCCCCCGTCCGGTGGACGGTCGCGGGACCATGCTCCTCGGACTCGCCATCGCGGCGGCGTTCGCGGCGTTTTCACTCGCTCCGCCGTCCCCGTTCGCCGCGGGCGCTGCGCAGGCGGCCGACTACGAAGCCCGTTGGCCGGCCGACGGCGACCGCGTTTGGATCGGCCCTTCCTACTGGGCGAATCGGCTGCAGGACTGGCGACTGATGGATGGCCGCGTGGAATGCGTGGAAGCCACGCCGCAGCGCCCCATGCGCACCCTACAACTGCTTGACGCGGCCCTGAGCGCGAATCCGGGCGAATTGGTGATGAGCGTTCGCACGGGCTCGCTGCAACGCGGCTCCAAACGGTCAACCGAAACCTGGACCGGCTTCCTGATCGGCGCGGGCGGGGCGGAGATCGACTATCGCATCGCGGCGCTGGCACACCATCGTTCCGCCGAGGACGGTGGCCTGCTTGTCGCTGTCGACGGCACGGGCCGGGTCATCTTTCGCGACAACAACGGCCGTGGCGCCGACAATGCCAACGTGCAAGCGGTTGGTACTCTGCGCCCCGCCGACCTGACGTTGCTGGCGCCCGCCACCCGCTCGGGCGGCGGACTCGTCGGCGACCAAGAGCTTGACGACATCGAACTGCGGGTCGAAGCCAAGCCGGCCGGAGATGGGTATACAGTCACCGCCACCGCCCTGCTCCGAGCTTCGGGCAAGGTCATCAGCAGCGCCGAACTGAGAAATGTGCCGCCTCGGGACCTGGATGGGTCGGTCGCGCTCGTCTCGCATCTTGGCCCGCCAGGCGCGACCACCGGCTATTGGTTCCGCGACTGGAAACTCGCCGGAAGGAAGGTCGAACTGCATGCCGACCGAGCCTACGGTCCCGTGCTCGGTGTCCTCTATACGGTCAGCGGCGGCGTCCTCAAGTTGACCGCGCAATTCCCGCCGCTCGGTCCCAAAGACTCCCGCTTCGCCCGACTTGAAGTCCGCGACAACGAAACCCAACCCTGGCAATTGGCCGCCCGCGGGGAACTCGCCGAACCCAGCTTCACGATGCTGTTCCGCGTCGAAAAATGGGACGAGACCCGGGAACGGAAATTCCGCGTCGTGTACGAGCCACTCGGTTCAGACGGCACGATGCCAGCTATCTACGAAGGCCGCGTTCGCAGAACGCCCATGGATCGCGATTCGCTGGCCCTCGCCGCCTTCTCATGCACGAAAAACTACACCGGCGGTCTTCGCTGGAACCATCAAGGCGTTTGGTTCCCCCATAACGATATCGTCAAGTCCGTGCGCCACCACAATCCGGATCTCCTGTTCTTCGCCGGCGACCAAATCTACGAAGGCGATCTCACCGGCGTCCAACGCCAACCCGCCGACAAGGCCCAACTCGATTACCTCGACAAATGGTTCCGCTGGTGCTGGTCGTTCGGACCGCTTACCCGCGACACTCCCTGCGTCTGCCTGACGGACGACCACGACGTCTATCACGGAAACCTCTGGGGCGCCGGCGGCCGAGCGGCGAAAACGGCCGACGACGGCGGCTACCTAATGCCTCCCGCCTTCGTCAACATGGTTCAGCGCACCCAGACCAGCCACTTGCCGGATCCCATCGACCCGCGGCCCGTGGACCAAGGCATCGGCGTCTATTTCACGCGACTCGACTATGGCGGCGTGAGCTTCGCACTGCTTGAGGACCGCAAGTTCAAGTCGTCCCCGAGCGTCATGGTTCCGGAAGGTCAATGCGTCAACGGCTGGTTTCGCAATCCCAACTTCGATCCGTCGCGTCAAGCCGACGTGGCCGGCGCCGAATTGCTCGGAGCTCGCCAAACATCGTTCCTTCGCGATTGGGCGGGCGACTGGTCCCGCGGCGTCTGGATGAAGGCCGTGCTATCCCAGACGATTTTCGCCAATGTCGCCACGCTGCCACGCGACGCCGCCAGCGACGCCGCCGTGCCCCGGCTGCGAATCCTGAAACCGGACGAATACCCGTCGGATGACCGAATCGTGGCCGACGCCGACTCG